>JAAFKL010000165.1 GCA_021399405.1 Candidatus Heimdallarchaeota archaeon
ATAATGGCCTTTGCGATTTCATCATGGTTCGGATATAAGGAAACTAAATTTGATAATGTCAAGATTATTGTAATTGCAGAGATAACATGGACTGTTCTTGCAGCAATAATATTCTTCTGGGGCATGATTACTGATGAATTCCCAACTTGGGCTTGGTTAAATGCCATTTTAATGCTGGCATTCGCAGGTGCATTTACATATTTCTTCTATTATGACAAAAAAGAAGCCCCAGCAGCATAATTGCGTATAGTGCCAGTTATCAGTAATTGATTAATCTACATTTGATAAGTATAGATCAATTGAGATTCTCGCTTATTCAATTTTTCAATTTTACTGAAATTGTGTCAAAGATAATATGTTCGAGTCTGGATCTTTGAAATAAGCAAGCTTTGTTCCATCTGGGATAGTTGTTATCCCCTGATCATCTTGACCCATCCCACTATATAGTTCCATCTTTACTCCTTTTTCTTCAAGCTTGTGAACTTTATCTTCTATATTATCAACTATCCAACCCATGGCTGTGAATTTCTTCGGAGTGAAATCTGGTAAGTGATTTATACGTAATAACACACCATTTAACTCAAAAATTAAGGCATATTCGTCTCGTCCTTTATAATTTAATCCAAGTGTATTTTCATAAAATTCCTTACTGAGATCTAAATCTTTTGAACCCAGGAAGGTTACAATCTTAAAATCATTAAGCATAATCATTAACTTCTCACTTATTATTTGAAGTATATTATTTGGGGATTCCTGAAATCGATATTAAAATTATCAACCGATTAAATATTGATTGTAAATACAATTGCTACATCATACCATTGTAATTAATTATTTCTCAAAGCAACCTAGTTAAATACAATTATTACGAATATAAACTGGTAATTATCATATGATAGTGTCAGAAATACAAAGCTTAAATAAATTCATGAGCATTTCATGATTGTACAGATTAATTTTATTGATCTGTCTCCCAGGTTGCTTATTCGGGAACATGGCGTAACCTGGCAGCGTTACTGGCTCCAGATTGGGTACATTTTGTACCCCAAGAACAAACCAGTGGGTCCGGGTTCAAATCCCGGTGTTCCCATTTTATTTATTCAGCAATCAGTATCAGATTTCTCCGCTTATTGATAATGACTTAAGTTGATAATCCCCTTGATCGATCGGAAATTAGTGATGACAGAAGAAAAGAAATTATTGAAGAGATAAGAACTAAATTTGCTGAAATTCTATGAGCGAATGTATAATATTTCGATTTTATTGAATAGTTAAGTATTTCATTGAATTCTTCTATTTACTTTGGTTGCGACTATTAAGCATACTATCGCAAGTGAAGTTAGAAAGGGTGTTGGAGTTGTTGTGCTTGCTGGTGGTGTTGTTAAAGGATGTTTTATCTCAATTGCAAATGACCCACCAGAGGATTCCATAACTTCAGCATTGAGGGATGGATATGTTCCTATATTCCAGATCCATCCAATAGCATAGTTTCGGATGATATTCTTGAACAAAAGCGTAATACTCCAATCAGTAGTGAAATCAATCTCATAATTTAGATCACTAATTTCAACAACCCCATTCTGAACTCCTGATAGACTACTTGGGAATGTTAATTCCACATCCAAAGTCAAAGCATCTTCTGTGAAATCTAGATTAGAATTATCAAATCCAACTTGGTCTGAATTAAGAAATCCAGTTACATGGGATGTAATAGCCATGGAGGCAGTTAAAATGAAATCATAGATGAAATAGTCAAGCACATTTAGAATTGGTCTTGCTTCAGGTTTCAAAGTATCAACTACTTGATAAATTATATACCAAAGATCAAGACTGATATCTGCGGATAGTAATGTTCCAACAAATTTTGGAGAAATCACCAATGAATCTAGAGTAAGAAAGCTCACTCCCAGATCAACATCTTCCACTTCATACTCTGTAAGACCTACTGCATCAAGCACCGGAATGATATTACTAGCATCAAAATCAACAACAAGTTGTCCATCATTTACAAAGGTGGTATTCAGTTGAATAAACCAGTACGCAAACTCAATTTGACAAGTGAAATTATAGTAAAATGTTGTAATCATTTTTTGTGAATTAGATAATGTTAAACTAGCAGTCGTAGTAGATCCTGGTGAAATAAAAGATGGATGTTTGACTTCAATCTCTCCAGGAAAGCCAAGTGTCACACCAATATCTAGTTGTGAAGTTATTTTTAATTTGGAATCCTTAGCTTTTGTAATAGCCCCAGCATCAGTTACTATTTTCTCATAAGAGCTAATGAGGTAGGGTGCAGTAAATACTTGAGTGACATCAAAGGTGAATGGGGCAGTGATTGGTATATCAATTCCGACATAAGACCAACTATGGGTTCCGTTTGCAAATGTACCATCAATCTCAGAATACCATGATTTTAGGAGAGTATTGTTTAAATCACTAATTGCATATGCTTGCCCATAATATGTTCCACCAGGACCGAAATCAAAGGTATGATATGAAGTATCAACAGTCATTTCAGTTGTTGTGAAACCAGCTGGAGATACTCTTCTGACATCCTTGGACATGAATATATCATATCCCCAATCTAGCATTTCGTTAATATTATGATATTCTGCTGATTGTGTTGTATCAGTTCCTAATAATTCGTCAAGTTGATCATTAATCTCATTTGTGAATTCCACCTCCCCAATGACTGCATTTTCTTCAAATATCACAATATTTTCATTAGGAAATCCAGGTAAATCTGTGTACTGGTAACCATTGAAAACATAACGATAAGGATTGAATATATCGGTTGTATCAAGATATATCAATAATCCCTCAAAATCATTCTCGTGTAGATTAAAGCTGTAAGCCCCACCATCGGGTGAATACTCTGCATCCCAATAAAAGAAGTATTGTAAAACAAGTGATTCATGTGTACCGTCTGTACCTGCAATTACCCTTCCACTCACAAGATCAGGCATCTCCGTTTCAGCAGTTTCATCATCAACAGAAAGGTATGGTTTGTATTCTTCAAGCAGATCTCCTGCTGATAAAATTTTAGAGCCAAGGGAATATGCTTTGAAATCAATGGTTACAGTTGCGTCCCCGATATCAGTAACTAATACTTCTGTTTTGTTTGTGAAAGATGTTATTTCATAAGAAATTAATCCAAGACTATCGTCAGTATCAGTATCAGATTCTCTAACTTCAAGCAACAATGAATGACGATACACAATCTCATCGAGAAGATTTATTGAAGTATCGATATCTTCACCATCATTCAAAGAATATTCATTACCAACAGTAGGATATCTAGAATAATTTCCATTGGCTGTTCCTTCAATAAATATTTCACCTGCTCCTTGCAAGGTACCGTCATGATCATTAGCAACAAAAATATTAATTACAGTCACAACTAATCGAAATTGATCAAGTGTAATACCAGTTAAATCATCATCATAGTTGAAAACCTCAGAACCTGGTACTGAAAGATCAGTGATGTTATTGTCTATAAAACTAGTGACCTCTGGAGGTGTGAAATTATATTCCTTAATCGCATCAATTGATTTGAAATAATCATACTTAAACATAGTATCAATAGTAGTAGTTGTCTCCGGGCCAATTTCCCCAATGACAGAAGTACTCCCAAAAATGAGTATTACTCCCATCCCATACACAAAAAATAACTTCTTTGTAATCATTTTATCGTTCTTCCCAAGAATATTGAAAAGGATTTGGCAGATTCCTATTATTTTTAGAGTAATTTTAGTCTATTAACTTACTTTGTGAAATTTAAATCATGTTTCAGCTTTGAATTTATTGATCAAATCCGGAACAACCTCAAACGCTTTTAGATCCTTATGGAATGGAGTGGGTAAAGCTATTCCTCGATGTTCCAACAATAAGAGGAAGCCATGAACAACTTTCTCATAGGTAGCCTTCTTGATTCGAGAATTCTCAGGTACTCCAAACTCATCTAGTCTAATTGCATCTGAAAGCCTAACCATAGAACCTGGAGGTTTTTCAGTTAAACTGTAAAACATGGATTCAAAACCTTTCACGAATTTCTTTCTTTCATTATTATTGTAACCCCACTTTGCAGCTTCACTGATAAGACAATCGGAACAATTTTGAATTTCTCTTGTTTTTGTTTTGTTTTTAAGCAATTCAGGTTTTTCATTTTGAAATTCCCAATGAGGATTGTAAGAAGATCTTATTATTAAATAATCTGAGAATTTGAGTTTAGATATTGGGTACTCCCTATCCTTTATTACATGATCTTTGAGAATAGTGTTAACCTTGGTGATAGTGTCTTTCAATAATTTGTTTTTAGGGGTTTTTGGATGTTTAATGGCTTTACGAAAATATTCACCTGGAAGAAATTCAGAATAAAACCACTTATTGGCATAAGTCGTGGCTGATAAGAGGCGATCTACGGATTTTGCAACTAATGATTTCTTTCTTACATTTCTTCTAATGAATTGACGTATCTCACGAGTCAAGGAATCTATTTGATTGTTAAATCTTTGAAATGCTTTCACTTTTTTCCCACTCAGTTCTTGCATTCGCTGAATTAATCTTTCTTCTTCCTCTTCAAAATCATTTAGGCTAGCAGTCATTTCCTCTTTAAATTCAAGGAATTCATTCATAATTGATGTATTAAATGTATGGATCGTATCCATGAACGATCCTTCGAGTTGTTGTTGAAGAGTTGCTATATCTGTATTTTGAGAGTTAATCAATTCTGAAATCTCGCTGATAGCGAAATTTGTATATTCATTTATTTTTTCAACCGACAAACTCCCATCCTCTTGAAGTACTTCTCGAATTAATTCTTTCTGTTCTTCAAGAGTTATTTCCCCTGCTTTCTTGCCTTTAAATTTTTTGTATAATGACCCTGCTGCTTTCTCTGCAACCTTTCCACCTATTTTCTTTGATAAAGATATAGTTGAACTCATCAAAAGTATCCCGGAGATTGGATCCATTAGGAGAATTGATGGAAAGGTAAATATAAAGATTTTATATAAATTTCGTTTTTATGGTAATAAGACTAAATGATATATCAAAAAAAATTATCCTAAAATTTTGCAATTGCGTTAAATAGAGATCCTAATGGGAATTGACTCTGTACTGAGAAGTGAAAAAAATATAATACATACAAATTTGCTTTAATGTCAAGTATAAATAACTATATCATGGTGAATAGGGATTACAGTAAATTCCAAGTAAAGATATTTCGAAGCAAATCACTATTGCAAATATATTTGTAAATTCATATCTGAAGAAAACAAAGATAGTTCGCTTTTTTCGGGTATTGGGAAATATTTCAAAATCTATTTTCACATTGAGGGGATTCTATTCATCTCGGGGTTTAGGAAAGTTCATAAAGAATTTCTGCAGTTTACATTTATGAATATAATTTATGAAGATTTCGATGGAATGACTGCCAGTGATGAAGAGATGGACCTTCTATTTGATTACTCTGATATC
>JAAFKL010000166.1 GCA_021399405.1 Candidatus Heimdallarchaeota archaeon
ACCAAAAAAATATTTTCCAAATTATTGCGCATAGCAGCAACTAAACGAAATTCGAATAATAAATTGTATATTTTATAATTTTTTAAAAATTTGGTTCGTTATTCAATTCTGTGAAATAGTTGGTTTTTGGGGATGAGTCCATGTCATTAGAGCTGCTATTCCCAAAATTAAGATCATTACTGCAACACCTAACATAGAATCTGCTTCAGACCCTTCGGCATCATCACTAAACGACGGTAAGAAAAATACTATATGGAGGAATGATAGGAAACCAAGAAGAATTAATGGTCTTTTTCTAGAAAATTCATTTCCTTGGCTTGTTTTGAGTCCTTTCAGATAATATTCCCAAGACGCAATAATAATGACTAATTCCAAGATGAATGTTACCATTGGATACTGCCATAGGTATAATGTTGGAAAACTTGTATCACTCGTAGGTATTATTCTCATATCATCATTGTGAACAATAAAATCTAATACAAAATGAGAAAATACGGATAATCCTGCCAACAACCTGATATTATCAATATCGGTATATTTTTGCTTGACATAATAATTTGTGCCGAATCCATAAAGAATTGACCAAACTATCATCATTAAAAGGGAATGTGACCAAGGTATATCAAAATAATTGTGTTCTACACTCCCTCCTGAAAATCCTCCTTCAAAACCTAATAAAGTAAATAATCCCCAAAGAAGATCTGCGATTTGTGTTCCGAGTACCAAGATGAAAAAAGTAATTTTTCCACTGGGTTTCTGCATGTATAATGCCAATCCTGATGCGTAATGTCCAATGAACATAAAATCATATTAATTTTTTTGGTATATAATATTTGTTGTCTGGGAAAAGACAACATTAAGTTTTGTCTGTTACAAGACAACAAAATTAAAAAAGTTAATTTTCATCCCGATAACAATGTTTGTATCGTCCCAAACCAATCTTTTCTACGTTTAATCATGATTCGTTCCATTATATCTGAATTAAAATCTGTGTGATGATCCTTGAAAATAGAAAAGAAAATAATAATATAATTTTGTAAAATGAATTGTTCTTTGGAATACAGCCCACTACCACCAAGAGATTGTAATAAGTCATGATCAAAGAAAGTGGACATTATTATACCTTGCTCAGTTAAAACCTGGATAAAATGAGTCTTACTTATTATTGACGGCATATCTAAATTTTCCTTACTAGCAATTTTCGAAAATTCCATGACCTTTGATTTAGATAACTCACCCATAGCTGAAAATATTCTAAGTGGATCAGAAACACAATCATTTCCCAATAAAGACTTGAACTCCTTAAGCAAATTATCAAAATCTAGATCTGGATCTGGATTCCAGGTAGGTTGAACGAGTATTTCAATTTCTGGTGAATTATTTACTTTCTCTTCAATTAGAGGGTATATCTGTTTGAGCATTAATGAGTTTGCCATAATCAAAAGATAATCATTTGATTCAATAATTACAGTTCGGATTTGTCTTTTTATTTGATCTAAATTTTTTAATGAATAAAACTCAGTTTCTATTCTAGATTTCGATGCAATTAATTTTGCTTCTTGGAGTTTGTTAGTTAAATCACTTACAGCAGTTGTATGTGTTTCATTTAATATGTTTATCAATTCTTGTGGAGATTTTGAAACGAGTGTATACGTAATATTACGTGATTCTGGATGGTCAGATGACAAAACTAAATTCAAATTCACCAATTTTTTTAATACACTGTAGATCGAGGTTCGATTTACTTTTTGGTTAACAGTTAAAGTTGAAATGATTTCTGGTACAGAGGCAGAACCTCCATTTTCCATTAAAGCAATTAACACATCTGCTTGTAATGGAGTTATACCCAGCCGTTCGTATTGCTGGTTAATGCTGTCCATCTATCTAAAACATTAACAGGAATTATAGAAAGTTGTCCATTGTAAGACAACAATATTTCAACATATCTTGTTGAATCTCATTATCTTTAGAAATTGAACTCTATGTACAATTTGTAGTTTTAATTTGTATTTACATTATCATTCTGTTCAATCTGAACATTAATTGATTTGATAGATTATCAATTTGATACTTGTACTCATTATAATGCTTCTGTCTATATTGGGTGAGTTTTAATTCCTGTATTCTCAACATATAAGGCTTCTTAACTAAGGTGCGTCCACTAATTTCAAAGAAGTCAGACATCGTTTTTCTAAACATTCTAGATAATGATTCTGTAATTTCACCAGTTGAGATATTAATTCCTTCTGATTGAAATACTTCTTGATCAATTTTTTGAACCAAATCATGCTTGGAGAATTGTTGATTATTATGTGATTTTAATAATTGTAGAAGCAACATACTCCCGATTTGACCGGTTCTTGAATCCAGATAGTAAATAATTCTACGATTTCTTCTAAAATCATCACTCTTTTTGACTATTCTATCTACAGACATGAAAGAACTTGCAGCATATACAATATTCAAAGCACTTTCAATTGAATCGTCACCGTGCTTCTCGTCAACAATATCAGTAAGTAGAGGATGTGATGTTTTAGTCCTTTTGAAAATCGATGGTTTAACTATTGGTAACTCTTTTTTAATTGTTAATTTGATCTCGTTTTCTAAACGATTGAGGACGTTTACGTTTTGCATACCTATTACTCCTTAGTCACTGGGAGCTTCTAGTTTATACTATCACTCCGAGTTTAAAGCAGTACTCATAGTTCCATGAGCTATACTTATATCCATTCGGACATTTATAAACTACGTGTATCGGAATAAAATCTTCGAAATTCAATTAGATAATCTGTATTCTCATATTTTCCTTATTTTTTATTCATTTAAATAAACAATAATTCACTTTTATACAATCAGAAAGCGTAAAATGCACAGTGATTCGCAATATTACAAACATACACTCCCAAATATTTTCTATTTCGATTTTAGTACAAATTACGAGATTTTCGTATCTTGCAATAACTTACAAAAAAGACTGAATACACGTTTTGTCTCAAAATTGCTTATCAATGATCAAAATAAAATTTATTTGTTAATCAATTTTAAAAATGAGAAGTTAAATTGGTGATAATTCAACTTTTAGTTGTTAATATTTTTATATTTTTGTTGATGTTTTCCTATAATGAGTAGTATCTCAAGGGGAAGCATAATTACGACTTTTATATTGATTCTGTTAACAAGTTCGCTGATTAATCTTTCCACAAACGCCGCTCCTATCGCAAAATTGGTATATGAGCCTGAGCAAAATTATGTAATCACATTTATCAATTATGATCAGGGATTGTTGGATACAAACCTAATTTCTTCCGGATTACCATCCCATGGTGGTAATACACTATCTTACAAAATTAACTACGAATTTCAATTTGCGAATGAATCTTACCAAAATATGATTAATGATTATATAGATACAATTTCAACAACCAGTTGGACATCGTCTCTAAACGACACTGCATTGAAAGAACAAAAGGTTGATTTTGGTAGAAAAAGTATTTTCGAGAGACAAAATGGTACAGCAATTGATGCTCAATTGCTAGAAGATTTCATGTCTGATAATTCAGCATCAACAACCTTAAAGGACGAAAATCGTTTTTATCTATATGTTTTCAATCTTTCAAGATTTGATGATGTGAATGGGGATCATTGGTTTAATGTATCTGAGATAGATCCAGATTCAGAAGTACAAAGATTTTATTGGAGGCTGGAATGGGATTATGATCTAGGTAATAATTTCGATGTCAGATTTCCTTATGCAGCTTACAGTAATTCATCTGAAATCTCTTTGATTGATCCCACTGCTTTTCAATGGTATCTAGAATGGCGAGCTATTTGGAATAAGAATACAGATCCACATGATTCATACTATGCTGATTTGGATCACCTAATTCAGGGTTTGGATTCTATAGGTCAATCAAATATTGTCATAGACACCATAACAGAATGGTTGAACGACTGGATTTCGAAAATATACAACATGTATTTTTTCCCAGAAGAACTGGGTAAATCTATGAGTGTACAGATGCAGGTAATGTATCGTGGGTCTGAATCAACGGCAGAAAATTTACAATGGATTGTGAATAGTGAACTCGTTAAAATATCAGTTAATAACCTTCTCCAATCAAGTAATATTGAGGTAAATGTCAATTTCGTCGATCTAGAACAAGATGAATTTATGAGAAATCTGTTTCTAAATGCCAAAGTGCAATATAGTGATTTGCAAACTGGTTCGTCAGATCCATTCAGTGATTGGGAATTTTACAATGGTGACACTTTGTGGACAAGCATAGCAACAGATAGCAGTTTAAATTCACAATATTTTGATGATCAAGCAGCTGATATTGTTGTAAAAGGATTATTGTATCTTATTGATAACGCAAGTTATGTAGGTCCAGATGATTGGATTCCATGGAATGGTGGACTATATACGGGATTAGCTGGGGATAGAAAAATGTCAATGTTGTGGGAACTTGACAGAGCTTTCATGGCTGATCACACAACTCGTAAATCGGGGTTAAGTCGAGTTCTGATACATGAAATCGGTCATGCAATTGGTATTCCACATACATTTGATGCACAAGGTGATCAGTCATTTGATACTTTTACCAGTGATTTTGCTTTTGATGTAATGGGATATTATCCAGGTGCTGCAAATTACTCCCAGATATTATCGAAATTATATCAAAGAGAAGCAGCTGATGTAGAAATACAAAATCTGATTCAGAGTTACCAAATCCGCTTTGACGGGACAAGTGATACTACATTGGAATACGTATCTGGTATATTTGACGAAGCAATACAGCTTCATAAAGAAAGAAGATACAATGAAGCCTACTCTCTCTTAATAAATGCATATAACGCTTTAATTCAGGATACAACTAATCCTTCGCTTCAACCAACAAGTACTTCGTCCTCGACTACCCAAACTTCAACTACTGGGTCCGAAACGGATACAGTTGACTCATCTAGCTCAAAAACAAGCGACTCACCCGTAAATACATCTATCTTTGTAACAACAGTGCTTTTTATTGCAGTTATTTACAATAAGAAGTTTCAATTAGACAAAAAATAAACTTAATATTGGTCACTAATTATCTCTAATCGTTATTCAATTATTGAAATCTAAAATCAAATTATAAATTGTACAAATCTAAGTATTTGACCATTTGGTATTTTTTTGTATAAGTGATTAATCCTCTGCTACACTCAAATCTAATTCAGTCATGACTTTGGCTAATTTTGCAATTACATTAACTTCCTCATCGGTAATGACATCATCTTTAAACGCAGTCGACTCAGCATCTGAAATCATTTTCTTTCGAAGAGCAAGTAATTCTTCTTTTTCTTCTGCAGTTATTATTCCATCAACTAGTGCATGCTCTACAGCTTGTGCATAGGCTTTCAAATTCACCATTATACTATCCAATAGATTTTTCTCGTCCTCAGAAATTTTGTCATCTTCCAGAACCGTGTCAAGGAGTACATCCCAAATGAGCTTAACTTTCTCACTTAGTTGCCATCTTTTCGGGATACTATACGAATGAGATTCAAAATTTGTCATTGAATAAACATCGTACCTGACAAGAATTTCAGTTCCAACTGTTGCTCGTGGATCTGGTTCATACGATTGCATCGCAATAAACTCCAACAATACTCCAACTAAGGCAATTAGCACAAAAAAGAATATCGCCACATCAATTCCAATATCATCAATCCATAATCCTAGGAGATAAACAATTGGTGTACCAATTATCAAACCCAATGTGGGCAATAACGAGTAGATTGAGTTTCTCATATCGTCCGGTATTACTTCCAAAAATAATTTTTGAGTTAATAATTCACCAATACTACCAAATGCCGCTGAACCCACAAATATAAGAATTAAAAATGTAATTCCAACCCAGTTTAATTCAGGAACATCAATTGGTAAAATTCTGATCAATAAACCTGTTAATCCAAAGAAAGTCACCATAAATGCAAGATTGATTCTTGGTATCCACGTTTTCTCATTCAAATTTTTACTTATGGACCCTGCCCTACCTGTGAAATATGCACTTCCAAACCATATGATCCACCTTAGACTCCCCGCTCCAAAATCTGATCCTGTATATCCAAAGTAAATAGGCATCAAAATTAGATTATACCAGACCATTGCCACTGCAACATAGACAACTGAGGCAGCAATGAAGAAGGTAGTCATACGAGTTGATACTGCGAATCTTAACCCTTTGGTTAAAAGTTCTAAATAACCTTCATCACTTTTTTCTGCTTTTACAACACCTGATACATTTTCTAGGTTTCTATTAAAGGCTAAAGCTAAAATAAGCATAAATGCTGCTTGGAAACCGAAAACAATTTTTCTTCCATTGGGGGCATAAGTTGCAACCAATCCTCCAATAATGAAGAATATTGATGATCCATACTGAAATAACATACTTGATTTACCTAAAAATTCTCGGTAAATCTCACGTTTCGGATCTTCTATCTCACTGATAACTTTGTAATTATTATCAAACCAAGATTGTAATGCTCCAGATGCCTGTCCATTTGCTAGTGCGAGGATAATAAACGCAATTAACAACATTGCAAATGAATCTGCTAATATAAATAATAACGAACTAATTGCAAACAAAATATAGGCAATTGTGAGTACCCATTTATGACCCACCCAATCTGCTAGAACCCCTGTAGGGAAATCAGTTGCAGCACTGACAAAAAATTGTACGGCAATAATGGTTCCTAAGGCCTCGAATGTCCCAACAATCTCTAAAACATGAAGCACCAAGAATGTAGATGATATTGTCGTGAGAATTGCAGTTGATAATGTTAAAAAGAAGAACTTCAATGAAAGATCTCTTGCGTCATTCGATAGAGGTTCAATCTTTAACACTTGAATTAACTTATTCAGAACCATTGAATCAAGCAGTGAGTGTGGATTTATAATCTTACCGTTTTTTGAAGCCATACAAGCCTATGAAAACTTGTACAATTAATCATGGAAAAAACGGAAAACCATCTCTTTCAGCTTATAGCATCAGAGAACTGGGAGAGATTATATCTCTCATATTTTTTATATTTCTTGGATCGATGTATCAGATTTCTGGCTGCATTGAGATCACTATCCAGATGTTTGATCCTACATCCTATATTAGTGCAGTAAAACTTTTTACCAGCTCTTTTACCTAACTTACCACACAGATGACATATTTTCGATGAGTTCTTGGGATTAACTAGCTCCACTCGTATGCCATGTAATTTAGCCTGATTGGTTACCATTGATTGTATCTGTGAGAAGAACCAGTGTATCTGCCAAGTGGCCAGATAATAGCCAGATTGGGATTTTGAGCTGTGAGTCGACCATTTCAGATTCTCCAGTATCAGTGAACCCACATTGTGATAGTTCAGATATGAGATAATTCTAGCTGATATCTGCCTTACCAATTCTTTGTGAATATTACTTATCTTTTTCCACTGAGTCTTTTCTTTATCTCTTGCCAACCAGTGTCGCATTGTACCTTTTTTACTCGTCATCCGAATTGATTGATTGAGTTTTGCTAATAGTCTTCTATCCATTAATTTACCTTTCAATCCGTTTAATTTGTTCAATTTCTTAGATTTGTTGTTGAACCAATCCGTCTTCTTTCCTCTCAGGTCTTTCTGATCAAGAAATTGTCTATCTATTTCTTCTGTTTTTTTGTATATTGACATTGTAGTGAATGTTTTCAAGCCAAGATCGGCTGAGGCAATCAAATCGTTATCTCTCTCCTCACTAACCTTCTTTGTAAAAGGAATAAACACGAAATATTTACCTCGTGAGAAGTTTAAGACGCCACGTTGTGACTTGAAACCTTTGTTGAGTAATTCTGCATATCTATCCACTGTACTCAATTCCGTGGATATAAAGTCATTAGCTTGTAATGAGATATTGAGATTGACTGTTTTTAATTTATTATCCTCGAAAATCTCATTGAGACGATATACCTGACCATCATCAATACCAACTGGTATAGATGATTTATCCATCTCTGGTATTTTCATAATACTGGGTATCTGTTTATTCAGATCTTTTTCAAATACTGATAAATCCTGATTAATAACAGGTAAAAAATTAATTTTCAGATATTCTAGTAGCTGTTTTTTCAATACTATATCAAATTTCAATTTCATAAATTCCAATAGATCAGTAAATGATGTACCATTTACCCATAATCTATCATTTGATTGATTATTTGATTTTGGTTTGAGTAATGATTTTAAGATATTATCAAATTTCTTTCCCCAATTGTTATTCAATTGTAAATTAACTTGTGTCAATGATTGGTTCAATGATTGATTCAATGATTGATTCAAATCATGTTTTAAATCACGTTTCCATTTGTTTTTACTATTTTGCCATTCTCGTTTTGATATTTTCGATACTTCTGATAAATGTTGTAAATTCAGTAATTTCAAAATAGTTGTATCATAATTCGAAAGGAGAGCATATTTCGACTGTTGCAATTCTTTGAAACGTTTGTTTAACTGTCTGATTACCCGATTGGTAAATGATCTGAATGTCTTATCAATAAATTTTTTGTTATTCAATTTCTTACCAATCTGTGAACTGTATTTACTCAATTCATTAGTATCATTATAAAATTGCGTGATATCGGGTTCTGCTAATTTTTTAATTAATTGGTTCTTTATGAAATTCTGTTTGTTATCAATCTCATAATAGCTGAGATCTGTATTCTTCAGTATCTCCTTGTGATTATTGTTAAATATTCCATTTTTAATCATTATTTTTATGATCTCAATAAGATGCTTCTGGTTTCTACGATATTCTCTCAATGCAAAATATGAGTACTGTGCTCCACAACGATGCACTCGTTCCTTCAGATCACATGAACAATTCACAAATTGTCTGTAGAATTTTTTTACTGCTACTAATGTATCCTTTTCAAATTCTGAATAAGGTAGCTGTAATCCCTGTATGATCAGATCATTGACCATAGCCTTGTATTGCACAAATAAATCATCTGCGATATCCAGATTATTTAATCTGAATTTACGAGTGATGACTATCTGTTCCATATATAATTCTTAGATCCTAACTATTTAATCTTATACGGATAAAATGTAAGTAGGTCTCCGTAAGTAATACTAATGAATATTCAGTTCCTGAAATATTTACTCTCTCATGAATTAATTGTAAATATGGTAAATATGCTACTGAAAGTAATACACAGTATACATAGTATAATACTTAGTATAATACCTAGTATAATTCTAATGTAATTACTGTTCCTTTCGTTTTTTCCTCTTCCCAGACCTCATCCCATGAATTTTACCCGAAAATGAGGTGATAATTGCGATCAAATCATCCACCATTTCCTCTTGAACAGTAGGTGTTTGGCGCGCTTTCGTAGTTATAATTTGTACACCATAACTATCAAAATAATTTTTCAGATAATCAAATCCAAATCTGGTTAATCTATCTTTGTAAGTGATGATTACCTTGGATATCTTACCTTTTACCACCAGTTTACATAATTTCAATATTCCGTTTCTTTTTGCATTCAACCCACTGGCTACCATTGGCTACATCTGATAACTCATCAGTAATTGTTGTCTTATTCTCCCCACAATATTCTCTTAGGACTTCCTGTTGTCTCCTCAAATCCCCCTTCTTCTTCTGTTCATGAGACGAAACTCGACAATAAATTGCCACTCCACGTTTTCTTCTTGTATACCTTCTCTTCTTTCCCGAGATAATTCTATTAATTTCTTCTTTAGCAATTCGTCTATGTCCTCCAGGTGTCCTATTACACATTATGTCTCCTGATTTATCCCATCTTCTGATTGTTGTTGGACATACTCCCAACAACATAGCAGCTTGTGATATTGCATACACTGTACATATAAAAAAATAGTTAATTTGAATGAACAAGTGCTGAATGTATAATATTAGATAATATTGCTCAATAAATCAAGAACTGTTGCGAACCCTGTCTTATATACAACTGTTGGTGAAATTTTAATGAATAATGGATGTCGGCTTAATGTTTTGTATTCTTGAAAATTTCTTGGCATTTGCTTTAACATTTATACTACGCAGAATTATTCTTGAATTACTAAAATTATTCCTACTACAACCAAAATAAAACTGAAGAGCATTCCAATTACTTTGAAATCAACAACATGTTTACCCTCCATCATTTGTTGCTCAATAACTTTCATTCGGGCTGCATATTGGAATGGACCAGTATATGACCACCTTATTGTATACAATATGAAACTGAGTATCCCCCAATACATCAGCATAAATGGATGAAAAAGGTCCAATCCGGTAATTCGAGTCATGATTGCCCAATTTAGGAATAGAGCTGAAAATAAAAGAAATAATTCCATTAAATCTGGTTTCAATAATTGGAAGACAATATTCTTTGTCGTCAAATTAGAAATTGGGATCTGAAATTCTGTTGGTTGAATTACAGCAACATGTTGATCATGGACAGTGTATTCTCCTGTAGGAGATATGTCAACTGATCGTACGGTTGCTTGAGGGAGGAAAATCTCTTCAGCCATTGGATTTGAAAGTATTATTTCTGGATCTTCCTCTTGAGTAAGCTGCATCTGTTTCCTTGGTCCTCTAACTGTGAAGTCCGTTATGGTTGAATAAATTAAAACGAAAAAATTTACCAAGATTAAAATAACATATACTGCTATTACATCCAAATTTGTTGGTTTAATTCTTGTTGCTGCGATTGAAAATGTGGCAAAAAATATCACCATTAAGCTTGATTTTTCAATTCTCTCATCATTTTGTTTAACTGTTTTAATGCGATAAATTAAGATTACAACCAAAATTAAAATAAGAAATAGTGAGATGATATTTTGGGTAGTCATAATTTCTATTTTCTCTACAAATTACTATTTTAATACATGTTTAAACATTATTAAAGTTATTAAGACTGGCAACATTTTTTTGAAAATCGAGATAAATATTAATTTCAGCTACTCCAACAAAATTGATTTTGAAATGGATCATTAACCGTTGACTATCATATTTTTTTACTAATTAAATAAATGATTGTGAAAAATTCTAATAATATAAGGAAAATTCAAAATTATAAATGTCAAAGCAGTTCCTCTTTAAAATTCTTCTTTGTGGAGATGGTGCAGTTGGAAAAACCTCGATCAGAGAGCAATACATGGGCAAAGGATTTGCAGGTAGCTATATGAAAACAATTGGTGCGGACTTTGCTTCGCATAAAACCGAAATTTCAAACAATAGTGTTACCTATCAAATTTTTGATTTAGCGGGTCAGGATGCTTATACAGTCGCGCGAAAATCATTTTATAAGGGTGGTCAAGCTGCATTTCTAATATTTGACCTTCAAGATCCATCATCTCTTCATAATCTGAATAAATGGATATCCGATTGTGTCGATAATTCTGGAGGAACCATTGGAACATTCGTTGTATTGGGAAACAAAGCAGATCTTGTAGATACAAGACAAGTTTCAAATCAGATGGCGATTGAATATTGTCAAAGAATCTCTGCTGAAAGTGGGCTTACATTTGTATTCTTGGAAACCTCGGCTAAAACCGGACTTAATGTTGGAACGGCATTTGATATTATGGGTAAGAGATTGCTTGAAAAGCACAATATTGATGTTCATGTTGATTTTCCCGAAGGTACTGAGCTCATTACTCCCAGTGGCTTTTCTGGATCAAATAATGTGGCAACTTCATCTGAGGATGTCGCAAAAGTTGCCGCCGTGGCTGAAGAATCTTCAATTAAAGTTGAAGGATTATCTGACGATATGTCGGGCGTTACATCAAGAATTGACAAGATCGAAGAGAGATTAGATTCATTGGAAAAGAGATTTGGTAAGCTTGCTCAATTAATGAAGAAAGTAATGGAAAAATAAATCGTAAATTAAAAATATTTCAAATTTTGTGATTCAAGTTAAACATCCGACATTGAGTTGATTAATTGTTCTATCCCTAAGAAAGCATCATTAATATCCCAACTGGCTCCGAGTAAAAATTTTCGAATGTTTGAATTTTGATCTACAATATAAATAACAAAGGAGTGGTCATAAGGGTCGATTTCATGAGTTTCATCACCATGATTCAATTTAAGTGAAGTAGTCTGATTATTAATGGCAAAATAATATCCCCACTCATCTGTTAAATTATCAATTTCCGTTTTATTACCAATCAAAAATTGCCAGTTTTCTGTATCACTTGTATACAATTTTGCATAGGGATCCAGATCTGCTATTGTGTCGTTGATATAATCAAAATCAATTGAAACAAATCTAACTTGTTCTAGATAATTACTCTGTCTAACTTTAGCAAACAATTGAGATATTCTAAGTGTAACCAGTGCACAGCCCTCGTCACCCGGGCATTTTGTATAAAAGAAATTTACGACTTTAATCTTATTACTATCCTCAGAAAATGTATAAGATTCATTATTACTGTTTGTTAGTGTAAAATTAGTTATTTGCCCATAATATGGTAGATCCTTGCTCTCGGTTAGGGAGTCTCCATTTTCAGCAGGTATTGCAGAATAGATGAGAAGTGAACCAAGAATTGCTATTAAAATAACTGTCGCAATTTTTTTTCTTTTCAGATTGAACTGATAGATTTCACTTAGTTTATCTGTCACTAAGAACTTAGATAACTGAAATATTATTAGTCATATGATATTGTAAAAATTGAATGTTAAAGATCAAACATCAAATGATCAAAAATTAGTAGCAGTGAACTGTTTAATTTCCATTAAAGTAATCCGTTTAATTCGTTAATTAGTGATTTTGTCTGATCATCTATCTCTCTTTTAACGAAATTATATGATGAGTAGTGTTTCTCTCGAGAATTCAGTTCGTTAATTCTAACTTCGAAATTCTTTCTTACCAAATTCCTACCCTTGATTTCAAAGAAATGAATCATAGTTTTCCTAAACATTCTTGATAAAGCTTCATTTATTTCTCCTGAAGAGATGTTTAATCCTTCAGCTTGAAAGAATTCTTCATCGATCCTTTGAACAAATTTATGCTTAGAAAATTCATCCCCATCATTGATTTTAAGGAGTTGAAGAAGGAGTGTACACCCTATTTGGCCTGGCCTGGAGTCCAAATAATATATAATCCGTCTTTGTTTTTCATATTTACCTTTGACTTCAGTGATCCGATCAACTGACATAAACTTTCCAGGTGAATACACAATATTTAATCCGCCAATTGGTCTCTCTGATACTTGTTCTTGATTGTAAACAGCGGATAAGTGCATTTCACTCATCGAAATTGCAGCATATTTATTGTTTGAAACATTTTGGTTTTTCATTTTCTGCTTTACTCGTTTTCCGTACCTTGTAAATGTTTCATTTTCTCTCATGTCTATCACCAATAGTGCGATTATCGTTCTCAAATCGCAACTTTTACTCTAAAAGATTAAGTCCTTCTTAGCTATAATTAATTCAGTTTAAACATTTATAAATTACCCGTATTGTGTAAATCTACTCACAAATCCATTTATATAGCTGAAGTGATTTTTAAAACAAATTAGGGGAGAATTTACTTACTAAATTTAAAATGTCTTGTTTTACGATTTTCGGGATTATTTTTACGATATTGTCCTAAGTGATGCAATTTGATTAGTATAGGTGAATTTTATTCTCCGTGTTCTAGTCGATCTCCAAGATAAGCTGGTAAACAACAGTCTATAATCTGACCTCTCACTTTTGCTATATCATATGGAACCCTAATTAGTTTATGAGTTCGTTTCTCTAGATCGATGATCGCATATGCCGCTCGAGGATCTTTATCTCTTGGTTGTCCGACAGCACCTGGATTAATATAAATTCTATTAGTACTGTTATCATAGTACTCACCTTGTAGGTGAGAATGTCCAACTAATAGATAATCTGTAGTAACATGTTTGAGCGATTGTTTAATCGAATTTTCAAATAGCTCTTCATTGAGTCCATAAATGTATCCAAATATGGTAACTGGGTCTCCATGAACTAGAGTAAGAGTTGCGTAGGGTGTTTTTAGAATTATCTTTAGAGGGAGCGTTTTTAACCATGAGAAATGATCTGATTCAAGAAGGTTTTTATTATGGTCCAGGGCTTCTTTGGCTGCTTCTTGGAGTGTGCTGTATAATAATGCCTCAGGTTCAATGATTGCAAAATCATGGTTTCCTAAAACGCTTACGTTTGCAATTTTTCTTACCTGTTCAACGACATCATTTGGTTCAGTGTAATATCCCACTAGATCACCAAGGTTTATTACAGCATCGAACTCTCTCGTTTCCATATCTTTTACAACTGCTTCCAGTGCAACATAATTACTATGGATATCTGATATTACACAGATCTTCTTTGCATCTATCGTTATTTGTTCAGTGTCAAACCAAGAATTTACTTCCTCTATTGTCTCAGTTCCTGTTGACATGATAGATTCTGAAGTTACAACTTTTGTTTGTTCTTCATCTTCTTGAATTAATTTCACCACCGAGGTTGTCTGTTACCCATATCGAATTGACTTCTAACTCTTAAGAAGTGCGATAATAAATCCCCAATTAATATCTTAATTAAATGTATTCTTATAAATTTATACAACAGTGTCACGGGAAGTATGTACTTGGAGTTTCGGAGTCAAATAATTATTCGAAAGTACCAGACCAAGTTCCTTCAGGAAATTCGGGAACAAATGAGTTATCACTTCCAATTACACCGTAAACTCCATTCAGATTTGTAAGTATTTTTTGCCGAACCTCATAAATTTTATCCAAAGTTACATTTTTCAATTCATCTAATCTTTCATTCATAGATTGGAACTTACCTCGTCTCCATAAACTTGAAGCTTGTCCCATCAACATGGACATGGGTTCTTCTGAGTTAGATCGATAACTATACTCTATACGCTCAATAATTGTATCAAGTAATTGAGATGACCATTCCATAGTTAAGAGTTGGTGTAACATTTTCATTGAAGCTGCATGTGCCTGTGGATACATTTCAAGAGGTGTACCGGCTAACAAGACAATATTTCCAATATCTTGGTATAGTTCAGTAAATGAGGTCGCGAATGAGCACATCCCTGATCGAACAAGTTTCTCTTGCAGTAAGCTTGATTTTCCAAGAGTTAGATAAGACATGATTATTTCGAGGGCTGCACGATCTTCAGAGAGCGCACCAGGTGTTTTAATTCCTAAACCAAAGAAAACAAGAGGTGTTTGTTTCTCAACTTTCACCAATTTGAATTTACTCTCAGTTGGGGGTGAATAACTTGTTAACTCATATTTTGGTTTATCTAATTTAGCTGCTTTTGACCCAAAGGTATCATTTAATTTATTGTAAACATACTCTTTATCAAAATTACCAAGAACCATCAAAGCTGCATTTTCCATTCCATAGTGCTCATCTCGGTATTCTTCCATTTGATGTAATTTAATTTTAGATAAACTTACTTCATTACCGATAACATCCATTTCAAGGCTCGTCCCTTTATGTAATTGTTTTTTCATTTTTACATACAAAAGAAATGTTGGAGAATCTTCCATTCTTCGAAATTCTTGCTTAACTACAAACGCTTCTTTGTCAAATTCTTTTTGATCAATTTCACCAAAAATTAGTAATTTATCCCATAGATCAATTGCATTGTCTAATTCGGTATTTAGACATTTGACGTAATAACATGTAGTGTCTTCCATCGTAAAGGCATTCGTCATACCACCCAAGGAATCGAACGCTTGATTAACACCAAGTGGATCTAATCCTATCTCGGGGTTCCCTTTGAAAAATTGATGTTCAAGAAAATGACTAACACCATCAAACTCAATTCCTCTATTCCATTCATTTCGGCCACCGACGTTGTAGGTTATACCTATTGTAACGGTTTCAGAATCAGCAAAATTTGCTAGAAGTACTGGTGTTCCGTTTTTTAATTTTCTTATTTCAAAATTTTCTTCACTCATTATTAAAACACCTGTTCCATAATCTCTTCCCATTTTTGAGGCAAATCACCTGTCTCCCCTGAAACAGCTAAACTGATATTATTTTTTTGCCAAAACTCAAGCATTTGACTTTGCCAATCCTGTTGTGCAACCTCGTCTAGTTTATTTTTAATGATCTTCAAATCATATTCTCTATTAGAAGTAAGCCTATCTAATATGAAATTTGTATAAGATGAAGAAGAATCAGATACAAAAACTGCTATTCTTTGGGAAATCTTCAGAGCTCTTTGCATCTCTTCTTTCTCAATCGGTTGAGTAAGTGCTTCATGTAATAAATTAACTGTAGTTTCAAGTGCTTCAGTTGCTCGATCTGGTCTAACATCCATCAATGCAGTATATAGACTGCCTTTAGTGAATCTTTCGCCCGACAATCGAGGTGCATATGACAAATTTAGTTCCTCTCTTATCTTATTGAACATCCTTGCTGACATACCCCCACTAATAATTGATCTAAATAGATCCTCACTATAATTATTTTCTGCTGGATCTCGCCCTCGAATGTTAACACCTATGTAAGAATTAGATGATTCCATTTCTGGTGTATCAATTTTAATATTTAATTCATTGTTAGATCGAGTAATTGGTGATTCATTATAGCTTTTATTTCCAAATAACGATAACAAATCATCCAATCCATAATCGCTATATTTGCCCGAGTTTATGTCATATCCTACGGAGGCGAAATTTGGTTTGTACTCAAGGATTTTTTTATGCCAATCAACCATTTTTTCAACATTTATATCTTGTAGAGCCTCAATTGTACCATATGGGTGTTTCGTGATAGGATCATGACCAAATGCTACATCCCATTTTGTATAGTTTGTAACAATGTCCTCTGGAGTACTTTTTATCTCTTGGAGGAACCCAATCTGTTGCTGAACCATCCTTCCAATATTATCTTGTTTGAAGCCAGGATTCTGCCATATATCACTAAAAATTTCCAATGATTTTTTCAAATGTTGTGGAGGGACTTTGAACCCCATCATCGAAGAAGTTCTATCTACGTCACTGAAAGCTCTGATTCCATATTTATCAATAAGATCTGCGAAATCTTTCTCACTATACTTATCGGTATTCCTAAGCATGTGTGTAATCATTATATCAGTTAGTCCTGGTATAGGCTCATTTGCGGATCCTACCGGTATTGATATACCAAAACTTACGGTTTTCAAATTTGAACGAGATATGATTACTTTGTTCTCTGATTCCATATGAATGAACTCGGAATTTTGTAGCTAAATAAAGAGTATTCATTTCAGCCCAATTTAATTTGTTAAAAAATAATGTAGATGATCGAGAAGTTTAATTTGATCTCTATCTATTTTCCGTTGTGATAAAGATGGAAGCAGTTGGTTGGTCAAACAAATTTGCCAAGAGTACCTGCTCCAAATGTGGTAAAACAAATACGCTCCAACATGTTCAAAATCAAAAAAAAGTGAAAATTGGAGGAATTAAAATTATCAATATTGGTCCCCGCGAATTTAATTTTGAATGTTCGAATTGTCTCAATCTTTCTACAATGAATAAAACTGCTGAACGGGAATCAAAACGATTGAAATATTACTTCAAAAGACCTACAAAAGAGAATGTGATGGATAAATCTGAGCTCACAAAAAATATCAAATATCCAGTTTTGAGTCTCGAAAAGCGAAATTATATTCGTTCTGAAAATCAGAAAGAAGGTATGATCTCTGCTGGAATTGGTGTAGTGAGTGGATTAATCCTCATGAATTGGTTTTCATGGGGAATTTTGATATTCTTCCTCTCAATTATTTTTGGTTTCTATGCAGCATTTGAAGATCCGGAACTGAAATTCAGAGGGGATATTGAGAAATCAAAGGATATGCATAAACCTAAAATAAAATCAAAACGATCATTAAAATAGTAAGATAAAAGTATTTCACAACAATTATTGAGAGCGAAGCTGACCAAATGAATATTGCCATCTGTAATTATTGCAAATTCTGCAAAATTATAGTATAATTTAAATAATCAATGGGATATATCTCCTTACAGGTTAATATGGTAAGTACAGAGTTAATGGTTGTAATTATTGTTGTGATCCTCGCATTAGTATTTATTTTGCGAAATTTCACAGTCGTACCTCCACATGAGATTCACGTAATTTCAGGAAGAGGTTTCAAAATTTTTGATGGAGCTGGAAGGTATGTGTATATACCATTTTTACAAACAAGAAACATTTTAAGCAAAGCTGTGATTGAAATTATTGTACCTCGGATTCAACTTCACGATAAGAATTATCTACCTTTTGCAGTTGATATTAGTTGTAAAGTTCAAATTGGAGATGCAAAAACTGCGGCAGAAACACTTGGGATCCAAGATCTTGCACATTCCGCAGAAAAAATAAGACCAATAGTGGATGATACTATTCAGTCCGCTTCAAGATCACAGGCTATGCAATATGATTTGCAAACAATCATGAGAGAAAGAGATGTAATTGAGGATTCAATATACACCTCGACGTCAACTTCTTTATCGAGAGTTGGAGTCAGAGTAACACTTTTTGATATCAAGAATATAGTGGATACTGAAGGTAGCACTGTAATTAATGATCTTGAGAGGGTTCGTAGTGCTGAAATCAACAAAGTTGCAAGGGAAGCCGAAGCTACCCAAATGAGTCAAGCTGAGATTACTGAAGCACTCAAAAAATCAGAAGCTGAGGTTAAAAGACAAGAATCGTTCAAACGTTCAGAAGAAGCGAGATTAGAACAAGAACAAACAATTGCACAACAAAGGGCATTACTTGCCGCTCGTGAGATGGAAGTACTTGATGTTGAAACAAAACGAAAGGCAGAGATCAATAGAGAAAGAATTGAAATTTCTGCAAAAGCAGAAGCTGAAAAAATCAGAACAGAAGCCCAAGGTAAAGCTGATGCTCGATTAATTGAAGCACAAGCCGATGCCCAAGCAATAAAACTTGAAGCAGAAGCTCAAGCTGAGCAAATTAAAATGAAGCTGATTGCCGAGGCAGAAGGTACAGAAAAACTGGCAAAAGCGTTAAAATCATTTAACGAGGCGGGCATATCAGTCAAACTTGCAGAAATTGGGGCAGATGCTCAGATCGCTGTTTCAGAAAACGTTGCAAAAGGTATTCAAAACAATACAAAATTGTTTTTACCAGTTAATGGTGATGGATTGGGATCCACATTAAATTCATTGATTCCTAATATAGCAGCTATGAAAGAAGCGGGAGTTAATTTGGGTGATCTCTTTAAAGGAGATAATTCATCAGATTCTGAAACCAAGAAAAAAGCAACAAAGAAGAAAGCTAATAGTAGTTAGATCTTAACGATAAACTTGATCAATCTTTCGAACGCAAAGAATAATATTCTAACATAATTATACTTCTATATCTTAATAAATACATTTTATGCTATCAATTTTGAGAATGCATGATAGAAAACTTCCATTCATTATTTTAGCTGGCTCTCCTGATAAAAGGGATAAACTAATGGAATATGCAGATGTCGACTACAAAGCACAAATTATTATCAATGGTAAATCTATGCTCACTCGTACCCTTGAAGCTATCAGAGATACAGGATCTTACAGCTATATAGTGATAAGTGGTATTCCTAAAGAACGGGTTATTATTCCCGAAGGGATTCCAGAAGATAAGATTGAATTTTTCCTTTCAGAGGGTGGACAGATGGACAAAATTATTGATGCAGCAATTTATCTTGTAGCGAAAGGGAAAAAGAATCCAGAAATATTTCCATCAAGTACTTATCATGCGGTTAATCTATCTGGCGATATCCCTGCATTAACAGGAGAAATCCTCAATAGATTCATAGATGTATGCGGTGATAGAAAGGCAGATTTCAATCATACAACTGTTGAAAAGTCTGTTATGGACAAAACTTTTCCAAATAATGGAAGATCTTTCACCAAAATTGATAAACGATTTTATTGCACTGGTGATCTCAATATGACAAATCTTGAGAAAGCAGAATCACTAAGACCAGTAATGAGAAAAATCTCCGCTAATCGTAAAAACTTCATGAAAGCTTTATTTAGAGCATCACCGTGGACATTTACCAAACTTGCATTGAAGAGAGTAAAAACCAAGGATATAGAACGTTTAATGGGGAAGATTTTCAAAATGCCGTGCAAATTGGTGATCTCTGAAGATGCAGAGGTAGCTTTTGATGTGGATAAACCATTCCAATTGGATATAATAAAAGAGTTTATTGAGAAACGAGAACTTGGAAATTAATAATTCTTAGTGTTTGAAAGAAATCAACCGAATAATCTCAGCTGCATCTTCAAGTATGTTCGCACTCTTCTCAAGAGATTCAATTACACTAGTTAACAGCATAAGGGATAATGGGGATATGTTGTTAGAATTTTTCAATAGTTCTTCCCATAATTGTTTATGAATAATATCTAAAAATTCTTCGACGAAATTTACCTGATAACTCTGTTCTACTGCCAAATATAATTTAACGGAAATTAAGGTAAAAGTTTCTTCGGTTGTTTCAATTAATAATTCCAGTAGACGAGAATAATATCTCAGTTTGGTTCTAAATGCAGAAGGCAGTTTATCTTGGACATGAAATAGCTTCCTTACAGATCGAATGCTATATCCAAGAGATTTGTCAATTTTTGTCGAGAATTGTAATAATTCAAACGCATCTGTAGCTCTCCAAGCACCTGAATAAGTTGCACGCGTCATTTGTTCCACATATACATCTGCCTTTCTCTCAATGGATTTTGCTTCGTGTAAAAGTGTTTTACCTCCTTCTATATTGCCCTCTATATATGCATCAATTGCGTGTGTCAGTAGAAACAATGATTCTTTAACAAGTGATAGGTGTTTTTTCATTGCATCCATTTGTCTAAAACCTGGTCTTGGATCTTTGAAGAAAAGTAATACAGCAATAAATTGGATGAATATTATTAATATGATTATAGTCATGACAGGTTCCAATAATTCAATTTCATCATCGACACCTGGTCGGAATTCTACTATAAGGATAATGAGGATAGCTCCGATAATATAACCCATGTCCAAGAAAAATCGATATAAACCCAAACTATAAGCTTTATATTTTGAAGGAACCAAGTCTGTAGATACCGATGCAGGAATTGGAAAATACAAACCGCGTCCTAAACCCGCAATAACCATCGAAATTACTATCATTGGTAACCAATCATTCAGACCTAATAGAAATAAGAAAACAAATCCAACCATTTCCATAATCAGCCCAAATCCAAGCGGAATCTTACGACCTAAAGTATCTGCAATAGGACCTGAAATCCCTATACCTATACTCCAAAATAGCGTAAATATAGTGATAAAAATCCCCAACTCGAAAGCAGAAAAACCATACTTCAGAATTAATAATGGAAAAATTATTATCATTGCGGTGTCAGATATTCTGGAAACTATACCAGAACTGTACGTAATTATAAATGAGGGAAGAAAGAAAACTTTTCTTGAAAATTTGGATTCTGTTTTATCACCAATTTCACGCTCTGTTATTGGAATAAATAATTTGAATAATTCTTCCACTTCCTCGATATCCGGATTATCATGCCATTCATCTCTCAGTAGATCCAATTTTTGTCTTGCAGTTGGAAAATGAGTCTGATCATCATCTCTTCCTTGACTCCGGGTATCACTTAGTAACGGTAAAACGACTATTGTTAATAATGTGATTAAGAAAGCGAGAGGAAATAAATCATCGAATCCCCTACTCTCGGCTATTCTTCCTGCGATAAATGATCCAGTGGCTGTTCCTATATACACGGACAATTCCATCGAAGATATTGCTTTAGCTCGATGATGCACCGATGAAATCTCAACCAAGGCAATAGCTGAGGAAGCAAATAGGAGGCCAATACCCAAACCAAGAACTCCGTTCCCCAACATAAATACAATATTTGTTTCTGTTACAGCGAGTATTAATCCACCTAATATTAAAATTAATACTCCAAGTTGAGAAGCTCGATTGGGGCCAAATTTTTGTGAAATTATTCCCCCATAATAGTTTCCAATGGCCTTAGAGCCTCCAAAAAATGCAAGTGAAATTGCAGCCGAAACAACGATATAACCTGAGAATAATCCAGTCAATGATTGGCTGTGGACACTTAAACCAGTCCTCTGTATGCCTAAAGCAATAGATGAAAAAACTAAAGCGAAGACAATTAACAATATTGATTGTAGATTCTTTCCAACTATGGTTTTGAAACTATCAGACAATGGTAATTACCCCTTGTATTTCATGTGTTTTTCACATATGTTATCATGTTACTGATTTATTGATTAATTCTAAAAAGACTCTCGTCAGATTTAATTTCCTTTAAAAATTGATTTATTAGTCTTTTAATCTATCATAAAGGGCATTGGCGATTTGATAGAAGCATTCGTTGATATTCTCTCCAGTTTTCGCACTGGTCGTAATATATCTAATAGGTGCATCTTCTATCCCATTCTCTGTCTTTAGTCTTGCTATGTAATCTCTAACTTCATCATCGGTCACTTGATTATTGCTTAGATCTACTTTGTTACCAAGAATTGCAATTGGCATAGATTTCTCATCCATCCCACGCCATAATTGTTCAAACCAAGAATCAAGTTCTTTGAATGTTTCTGGACGTTCCAAATCGAATACCATCAATGCCGCTGAAGTCCCTTTGAAAAACCTTTGGCGCAAAGATTCAAAACCGGGTTGTCCTGCTAAATCCCAGATTTGTAATTCAATTATTGTATCCTCATTCAGATCTACCTTGTTGACAGAAAAATCAGCACCTAAAGTACTTAGATGATCTTGGATGAATGTTTCACCCATGTATCGTCGTCGTATTGATGTTTTTCCTACAGCCCAAGCTCCACAAAGTACGATTTTTGCTACAATTCTTTGCTTTGACAAATCTATCTTCGCTCCAAAATAATTTTGAACATTTGGAAATTGATTGTTTTCATTCATAATTGTTTGTGATGACTTAGATTTTCAAATCAAAAAAAAAGCTAAAGAGGTAACAATTTGATAGATAGGAAATTGAGAATCAGAAATGGGAGAGAAAGATTAAACAAATATTCACCATTTAGATCATTTATTTACAAATTGAACATAATCGCGTTAAAATCTGATTGATCCTAAAAAAACCAAAACCATCTTACAGTAAATTTACAAATAGAATCACTGCTATTGAGTTGAGTTCTTTATGTTAACAGTAGTTGTTGGTGGTCAATATGGTGATGAAGGAAAAGGGAAGATTACAAGTTATTTGGCAAATCAAGGTGTGGATGCGGTTGTACGTGCAGGCACAGGTCCGAATGCAGGACATACAGTGGTTCATGAAGGCGTAACTTACAAATTACGTATCATTCCATCTGGTTTTGTTCATAAGGAGGCTCAATTGTTTATCGGCGCAGGTATGTTGATAACAGAATCCATTCTCCATGATGAAATAGAAAAAACTGGAATTAAGGATAGAATATTTATCGATCGGAATACTGGTGTTATAACACCTGATCATATAGAATCAGAAAAAGCAAATAATTATCTAATGGGAACAGTAGGGTCAACTGGATCTGGTTGTGGAACTGCGAACGTGGATCGGGTGAATCGGAAACTAAAACTTGCACGTGATTACCCTTCTTTTAAAAATTATATAACAGATGTATCAGAAGCAGTAAATACTATTCTTGACAATAATGGAACTGTAATAGTTGAAGGCTCACAGGCTACATTCTTGTCACTTTATCATGGCTATTATCCATATGTAACTAGCAAAGATGTCTGTGCTTCGGCGACACTTTCTGATATAGGCATTGGACCTACTCGATGTGATGAAGTCATTGTGGTGTTAAAATCATATACAACAAGAGTAGGAGAGGGTGAACTTGAAGGGGAATTATCAGCTGAGGAAATTGAAAAACGAGGATGGCAAGAATTTGGAACTGTAACAGGAAGACTTCGTCGAGCAGCTCCATTTAATTTTGAGCTTGCTAAAAAAGCCGTGCGTATCAACGGTGCGACCGAGATCGCATTAACTAAATTAGATATTCTTTATCCTAATATGAAAGGAAAAACTAACTACAATGATTTAGAAGAGGAAGCCAAAGAATTCATAAATAAAATTGAAGATTATACTGGAGTACCAGTGAAATATATTTCTACAGGTCCTGGTAGTACTGAATTAATAATTGCTAAATAATAGCGACATTTATTTAATAAGATTGAAAGAGTTAAATTTCCCATTCTGTTAGTTTTATAATCCATTATATCTTACTCAAAATATAGCAAACATGAATGAAGAAACAAGCATTCAAATTGTAGAAAATCACAAGATTCTTGGACAAAACAAAGTTATTATCCAAGCTTTTACAGGTAGTGGTCTTGTTGCTTCAATTGTAGCATATCATTTTATAGATAAAATGGAACTAAAGGAAAAAGGGTACATTTCTTCTCCTTTAATTCCTTCAGTCGGTATCGTTAGGAATGGAATAATCCAGAGGCCGGTTCGTATCTTTGAAAATGATGAATATTTGCTTGTACTCTCTGAAATCGGTATTTCACAGGAAACTCTGAATGAATTTATTGAATCTTTATTTATTTGGTATAATTCGTTAGATCCCTCTTCAATTGTTGTGGTTGGGGCTCTGCCAACTGGAAGACCATCAGATGCCAATGATTTACGATACAGCGTAGTAGCTTCCGATTCTCTAACTCAACAATATATTGAAAATAAAGATTTGAGAGTTCTCCCTCAAGGCGTAGTTTACGGTTCAGTTGCCTTATCGCTCATGGAAGCCAAAAGATATGGTATCTCAGCTTTTGGAATTTTGTCTCACTGTATTGCTACTATTCCTGATTATTTAGCAGCAAAGAAAGTAGTTGAGATTTTCCAGATCCTTATGGAGGATTCAATTCCAATTGAACCACTTAAAAGAAATGCAGTCGAATTAAAAGAACATCTTATTCGAAGAGAGAAAAATAAAAAGAGAAAAAGTGAAGATCCAAATTATAAGGATGAGGAGGGTGATGAAATCTTCTTTTCAAACTTTGAAGGTGATCAATTTTATGATGATGATGATGAAGATGACGAAGATGAAGATTTATCTAAATTCGTCTGAATGATAAGAATTTTAATGATTTAATTTTTAGTTTAGTTTTTGTGGGTTTTATTTATTTGAGGGAATGTATTCGTTACAGTGATCGACGAGAGGATATTGAGCTCTCTTAATCACAAGGCATAAGAAACTTTTGCCTTTTATTTTACACGAGCTACATAGGCTCGTATC
>JAAFKL010000167.1 GCA_021399405.1 Candidatus Heimdallarchaeota archaeon
GCTGCCATGAGATGAACAATATTAGCATAACCAAATCCATAGCTATCGTAAATGAAACCAGCAATTGTTATTGCAGTGGATACGCCAAATAGATTGATCGCCATGAAATAATTATTCGTTTTTCCCCGATCTCTTACTGGAAAATATGCAGTTCTTAGAAAGTAATCACCATTTGCAAATGCACTATTAGATAGACCATTAACTGATCTTGATATTGCAAAAGCATTTGATGATTGGGCCAAGGCCATTCCCACAGATGTAGCAGAATTTACCACAAGGGAGGATAATGCAAGCTTTTTTGGTACTTCAAATCGATCAATCAACCTTCCCCAGAATATTTGAAATGAACCGAGAAGGCTGATAATTCCTACGAATAAACCGAGTTCAAAGTTGGTACCACCAAAGTGTATGAATACGAGTGGAAAAAAAGTTCCAATTAATCCCTCGGCAAGTCCTAGCAAGAAGGTAAGCATGAACCAAGGCTTATAATTAAATCCAGATTCTTCCTTTATCGAATTCAAGTCTAAAATATTAGGTAACTTTCATTAATATAAAGGCATACATAGTTACTTTTAGCCCTTAATTATTTCTTAATCTTTAGTATTTTTTCGATTTTCGAAAAGTCTAGGAACGTAATTTCGGTTATCTTTTTTACAAAGAATCTTACATATTGTCCATATTCACCAATCATATTACAATGTCGATTTTATCTATTTTGTTTATTGGTATGTTGAGATTGTATTTGATCCTAAATTCAAATCAGTGAAGTATTATTTTATTAATCTGTTAATTATATCTATGTGGCAACTAAATTGAATATTAGAATTTTAATTATAACGATTAAGTTTTAATTATCTTAAGCATAATATTACGATCTTTCCATGTAATATTTTCCAAATCAATGAATTGTTGACGTAATTCGAGTTTAAATCTGGTTGACATTTCTATAAATTCCTCATGATCATAAAACGAGAAAGTGGAGTAATGATGGGACTCAGCTTTGTATATCAATTGGTCAAAACTTTCAGATCGATTATATGTGAAGAATATTATGTTATCAAGCTCTAAACCATCAACTTGATATATTATATTCTCTAATTTAGAAAGTGAATACAATCTTGATTCATAAAGATTGAAATTCGGAAAATGTTTCCCCCAAATTGACCTTTCATTCTGATTAGAAGTTCGAGTGTAGAGAAAAGCGGTCCCGTTTTTCTTTAATAATTTCTTAATTATCGATAGTGTTTTACTGATATTGAAATGATGTAAAGCATTAAATGATAATACCACATCAAATAGTCCGTAATGTAAATTATCTACATGCTCAATTTCACAATATACCGCATGAAAATTGTAATGATTATTTTCTTTCAGATTACAAATAAATTGTTCTAACATGGCTTGATTCGCATCAAGCCCCGTTAATACGCAAGACTTATCAATCTCATTAAGTAATAAATTGTCATATCTACCAGCTCCACACCCAAGGTCAATTAGTTTTAGATTTTCTCTTGATTTGAGTTGACTAATTATGTAAGAAATTGGCTGATAATCAGTTGTTCTCAAATCTAGATAGATCGTAGCTACTTGAGAAAAGTGATTATCATCTATTAGTTCACTTTTCATAAAATTTCACCTAATATTTCAAAAATATTGATATATAATTTGTAAATGCTTAGTAAGAAAGGATATCTTGCTAAGTTAATAATACTTTCTATGACTTACTGAACGGCGATTAGAATGCTTGGGGTCATAATAATTTACATTTTATCAAAAAAATATAACAAATCCGCATCATAAATACAAACATATTTACTTTCTAATAAGAAAATTCAATTCATCTTCAATAGAGTTGTAATTGTGATACTTTGTCAATAAATTAAGGATATCAGCATGCTTTCATATGATAAAAACTTCACAATAAACCTAACAGCACTCGAGTATAGGAAAATTAAATTTATTTATTGCTAACTCAAATTCAAATTTATGTGCATCGATCCTTCTCTCCTATGGAATCTAATTATAATATATTCGAAGATAATGAAGCAGGTGAATATCCATAGTTGATTCAACACAACTAACTGTGATTTTAAGCCTTCTACTTCTTATTCCGATATACATTCAAATAAGAAATTACTATATCGTGAAATCTAACAGTTATTTGCTATTTACAATGGTATTTGTATTATCAATGCTTAATCAGATATTAGTTTCAATCGATTTTGATATATACATTATCGAGGTAGTGATAAGCCTTAGTTTTGCATTGTTTCACTTAATAATAATTCATTTATCCTCTGAATTTATTAATCATAAGTTAAAAATCTCCATGAATATTTGGAAAATTTATGCCATATTGACGTTTGTAGGCCTTGTTACAGTTAAATATTTGGTATTCTATGATATAATTTCTGAAGATTATTCCACACTCAAATTCATTGTTGGAAGCCCTCTTAGAACTATGGCTGGAATTAGTATGATTTATGGGCTATCGAGATCCAACCTAATAATTAAATCGCCAAGAACCACCTTTATTAAAAATTGGTGGATTATTACAGGGTTGATATTAACGCTAACTGGGATTATCGAGTTTGGAGTATACGGTCTTGATATATATTATAATGCAGTCAATGGTGAAAATTCTCCCCTATCAATAAGCATTGCCGAAAATATAGGCTATGCCCGAGAAACCTCCTTGACTCTAATAGTAAGTATAATTGCTATTTTTTTCCCTGAAGCAATGTTACTTTCTCATACTCAAGTTCTCAAGTCTGCTAAATTATACGATTTAATATCAGAAACTCAAGAAACGGAAAAGGAATTAGTATCAAAATCAATATTTAGATTAGAGAGCTCAGATGTATTAATAGAGTATATCAAGAGTCTACCTGATGATATTATTGATAGTTTAGATAGAAGAAAATCAAATTAATTTCAAAATAGCTATAGATTGGACTTATCCGTAATCATGAAAAATTTTACCGATAAATAAATTCAATAATAAATAAACGAAAAGATGCTTATGAAAGCAATAGTTTTGGTTAAATACGGATCACCTGTAGAACTTGAATTTAAAGAGGTTGAAACCCCCAATCCCCAAGATGATGAAGTCAAAGTAAAAATTGTGTCAGCTTCTGTAAATGCAACTGATTTTGAAATTATGAGAGGGAACTTCTTCGTTCGTATTTCTAGGGGACTTCGAAATCCACGTAATATAACACTTGGTTGTGATTTTGCAGGTCGGGTCGAATCAGTGGGAAAAAATGTTACTCAGTTTAAATCGGGAGATGAGGTTCATGCAGATTTAATGTACCAAAAACCATCATACGGCGCATTTGCGGAGTATGTGTGTATTCCTGAAAAAAGGTTACGGATGAAACCTGCTACCATGACATTTGACGAAGCTTCAACAATACCACAAGCTGGTGTTCTAGCTTTACAGGGAATTAAAGGTAAAACACCTCCTACTCCAGGTCAAGAAGTCTTAATTAATGGGGCAGGTGGTGGCGTCGGAACATTTGCGATTCAGATTGCGAAATATTATGGAGCTGAAGTAACAGCTGTGGATAATGCTATTAAATTTGAAATGATGCAATCTCTAGGTGCAGATCATGTTATTGACTATACTCAGGAAGATTTTACTAAAAACAATAAACAATATGATCTGATTCTTGATGTTATTGCAAGGAAGTCTGTTAATGCATATAGGCGATCATTGAACCCAAATGGAAGTTATAGAATGGTGGGTGGAACAACTAGAAGAATTTTCGGAACATTGATCTTTGGATCTCTCCTTTCACTAATTTCAAGTAAAAAAATTGGTCTTATGATGGGAAGACCAAACGATAAGGAAGATATGGAATTTTTAACAGAACTATTTGAAGCCAAAAAAGTAATACCTGTTATAGATAAAAAATATTCATTGAATGGAGTTCCTGAAGCTATCAAATACCTTGAAGATGGACATGCAATTGGTAAGATAATTATATCAATGGAGTAAAGAGTTTTCGTTATAATGTATTTAGTTTGGAAATCAACTTCGAGTGACTCTTTACAAAGAAATTTAGAAGATGTAATTGAAAAGTCATAATAATCGACCCTAATATTGATAGAATCAAAATTTCATAGCTCTGCAGGAATTCTGGCAAAGTCCACTGAATTGAGATATCTTCATTAAGTCTTTTATTAAATACTAATTCATATACAGGCTCCACTCTAAGGACTATCGCAATCATCAGAAAACCAAATGTGAGGATAAAAAATCCCGTGGAAATCCAAAAAATCGCAAGCAAGTAAATTAAATAAATCCAAGTTGACTGCTGCCTAATTAAAAAAGCATAATTTTGAAAAAACCCCCATTCAGGTATTTTGAAATCAGAATTTACTTCTTCAGGCTGACCTGTGATCTTATTTGATACAAGAGCAATGAAAAGAACATAATTTCTTAAACTTCGCAAAAAGTAGTAATTCAGTGGTATCCCCAATAATACGACAAATAGAGCTACTGAAGTAATAAAACCTGTAAACACGTAAATATATGCTAAGATACCAATAGGAAACAAAGTTAGGCTGAAGACTAGATTTTTGTATGTCTGTTTGCTCTTGTAAATGTCAAAAAAAAACTTCTTAAGATGAGACATAAAACCATTAGTTTCAATCGTCACTTTATTTATCCATTAAATAACTTTGGGGGTTTTTTGATATTAGTTAAGTTTGAATTTTTTGTTTAGAAATCAAAGAACTAGGCCCATCTCCACCCATTTTGTCTTATAATTCTGTTATATCTCAAAATCACCAAGTGTCTTGAGAATTTTCACAAATGTAGTTAATAGATCCCTCTCATCGTCACTTACTTTGTAATCTTTATGTGCTTCAATTCTTACAGCATCAAGCATTTGAGTTCTAAGTGTTTTTAGCTTTGAACTTTCTATCTCATCTATTATACCGTCTTCAGAGGCTTTTGCCAAATATTTATCATATTCAGCTCCAGCCAATTTGACTGATTCTAATATATTTTTCTCATCCTCGGTGATAACACCATCTGTTTCAGCTTGAGCAACAAGTCGCTTATACAATTCTGAAAATAATACTGGATTGGGACTATCCCCACCCATGGCATAATCTAATAATTCTGTAATATCTCTGACAACTAGTTTGCCTTCATTACCTGTTGCTTTCACTCCATCCTCAAAACGAGAGACTTCATATGGACAAGTTACCGCAAGAATTGTTGAGCCAGTTTCGGCTGCTTCTCTTGCTCTTCTATCGGATAAACGTTCTGGCATCATATGAATAAGGTCTATATATTGGCCTCCTCCGCCCCCTCCACAGCAGTAACCGTTCTCTTTGCATCGACCCATTTCAACTAGCTCGACACCAGGTATGGCTTTGAGTAACTCACGAGGTGCATCATATTCGCCATTGTGTCTACCAAGATAACATGGATCGTGGAAGGTAATTTTTGCTGGAATTTCACGAACAAATAACGATTTTATTTTATCTATATGGTCCATCATCATCTGTGTGTAATGACGAACTGGGTACTCTTTACCACCATTTACTTTTGGATATTCGTTTAGAATAGCGTTGTAAGCGTGAGGTCCAGTAACTACTATTTCACCAAATTCATACTTGTCAAATGCTGCCATATTTTTCTCAGCTAACATTTCAAATAATCCTTTTTCACCGGCAAGTCTTTGAGAATCTCCATCAGATTGTTCTTCTGCGCCCAAAATCGCAAAATCGATATCTAACCGTTTAAAGATACGAGCCATGGCCTTTGCGGTGTCTTTTCCTCTCACATGGTAAGCAGGATAATCACCAACAAACCACAACCAATCTGCTTTCCGATCTATTTTCTTGAATATTGGGACATCTAAACTTTCATCTTCTTTAATCCAAGCGGTTCGTTTACGAGGGGATTCACCCATTGGATTTCCATAGCGTCCAGAGTTCTCTAATGCCAATTCCAATTCCTTTGGAACATTGGTTCCATCTAAAATTGCTTGTTCCCGAACAGCTGGCATGATTTTCATAAAGTCAACTTCCTTAGGACATACCCTGAGGCAATTTCCGCATGTAGTGCATAGCCAGAGGTTGTCGTCCTCAAAAAGATCCACACCGGTCTCTGTCATTCGAATTACTTTTCTGGGCCCATAATTATTATTAACATGATCAACAGGACATACTGCCGTACATTGGGCACAAGAATAGCAGTATCCAAAGGATTCCGCTCCGGGAAGGTCTCGAACTTTGTCTTTTAGATCAAAACTATAATCAGTAATGACACGTTCCAGAAACATTCTGTTCCACTTGCCGGAAATATCAATTCCATCAACTACGGCATGTTCTAGTTCGAGTATTCTTTCTTTTTCAACTTTCATAAAATAACCTCATATCTTGTTATATCCTTAATTGGGCTGATTCTTAATAGACGAAGTATTAATTCAATCATATTGGGTAGAATCGTATTAAATTCCTTTGTCATTCGCATACGCAACACCGTATACATGTATACAGCATACACAGCGCACAAAAAAACATAGGTTTCAAATTTTGAAGTTTTAACCATACTGGCCTCTCTAATACCTAATTCAGTCGCAATTTTATCTATTTCCTCAATTGCTGACCCTATCATTAAGTATTGACTACCATAGGTTGGTTGTTCTAAAATTTTACCATCATCCAAAACTAGTGTTAATGCTCCTGTGAACTTTTTAGGTTCATACATCCACGTTGTCCATAACCAATATTGGTTAGGGTCATAGAAACACAGTATTTCACTAGCTAAGTCGAATGGTTGTTTTACAGATAATTCTGTTTGTACATTTTGGCAAAATTGATTAAATCTAAAGACGAGCGTATCTTCTCCATGTAAAAGCTCACTTGTTTGTTGAGCAAATATCTTAAGCTGGCTATCAGTCCATTTTTTAGATATACTTCTGATAGAGAAAATTGATTTGATAATATCTCTAATTTCTATTTCGTTAAGATTGAGAACACTATCTGGATTCAACTGTTTCTTAAAATAATTTGATTTTATGTCTAGCTTTACACCAATGTCATGCAAAATGTTAGGGGCAACCTCATTGTAGACCTGCGCGATAAAATCGTAAGTTGTGTGTTTATCAATCTTAAGTTCAATTTCGGTCATTCGATTACTCCAAAATAATAAATTATGTAGCAACAGTTTTTACTTTTCTTAAAGCTACTACTGCTTTCATTGCAGCAGCTCCTGCAGAAGATATTGTATCTTCAAGATCAGCTGGTCCTATGGCTGCACCTACTGCAAAAACACCAGGTCTTTCTGTTTGAACAGTGTTTAATGGTCCTTCAGTTGTTGCAATATATCCATGGGATTCCATAGGTAAATGTAGCATATTTGCCATATCAAGGGTCCCCTGTGATGGTTCCATACCGACTGATAAAATTACCATATCCATGGGAATTTCCATAGGCCTTCCCATTGTAGTATCTTCTCCTTTTACAACAAGTTTGTCGCCACGCTTGATAACTTCAGTGAAGACACCTTTGATAAAATTGACTTTATGCTCTTCTTGAGCTTTCCAGTATAAGTCGTCTTCCCAGAATCCATAAGCACGAAGATCTATGTAGAAAATGTAAACTCTACAATTTGGTAAAAGTTCCCTAATTTCGATTGCTTCCTTGCATGCAATTCCACAACAAACTTTAGAACACCATTGGTTACCTAACTGTCTGTCTCGCGACCCAACACATTGAACGAAAGCTACTCTTTCAGGTTCTGTACCATCTGCTTTCACAAATTTTTTGGCCTTAAGCATCTTCTCACAATCGGCTAAAGTTAAAACATCATCATATTCATAATATCCCCAATGTTGTGAAGCCCCAGCTGGATCAAAATGCTTGAAACCAGTTGCAACAATTACAGCACCTGCTTTTTCAGTTTTAGTACTTCCATCTGCATTAATAATTTCAAATGTAAAATTACCCGGTTCTCCGTCAATACTTCCAACTGTGGAATTTAGGAATACCTCAATGTTTGGCTCCTCGAGAACAGGATTTATCATCGTATTCATCGCTTCCTCAGCATCACGAAAATCAGGAGTTAATGCTGCATATTCAGCTTCGATTGGCATTCCACCAAGAAAACTATTTTTTTCAACTAAAATTGCTTTATAACCTAATTCTGCAACCCCTCGGGAAGCTTCAAGCCCTGCAGGGCCACCACCAATAACTAATATTGTATCACTCATTTTTTTCACATTTATTTGTAAATTATATCCGTCATTTCATATGTCAGACTTGGTATTTCACCAGACTCGATTTGTCTCAAGTCTTCTTCAAATTCTTTCCATCTAGCTTCCCAATCAATACCCATTTTTGTTAAAAGGGGACGATAATCAGTAGAATGCCAGTGAAGTTGAACTACTCTGAAAGGATGAGCTCCCATCGATAAAGCAGCAAATTGAGCATCTGAGATGACAGGTACACCCACGTCTCTTTTATGGGCTTGAGCTGCAAATTGGGATTTGTCAAGGGTCGTTACACAACCTGTATCATGAGTTAAGACAACATCAGGATTGGCCTCCTTTTTCATCACTTCAATTTTTCTCATTGTTGCAAATGATCTTGAGAAATCTCGTTCAACTAAAATATGTCTAAATCCAAATCCACAGCAATCATGGAAGGTTGAATAATCTCCAATGTTTGCTCCTAATGCCTTAACTAATCCAGAAACTATTGCAGTTCTCTGCCCGTTGTACAGATCTTGAGAATAAATCGCATCTTCCTTTACCAATTTGTGATAATGGCATGCTGGATGAACACTCGCTGTTAGGTCGCCCAGATCAAAAACTTGTTTTGCAGCTATGTTATCTTTCACTGCATGAACCCACTCAGAATAATGAACAATTTCTTCAGGCATAACTAATTCTTTACCAAATTTCTTCATAATGTTTCTTGTTTTAGCCCTTAGATCGGCATGATTGATTAATTCTTCTCTCACTTCTTTGTAGTGACCATAAGAAGTCCCACAATGAATTAGAGGGAAATAACCGTCTTGATAAGCCTGTCCAAAATTTCTAGCAGCTACCGCAGCTTGAGCTGCTGCATTACTTGTAGCTGAAGCGTAGTAATTCCATGCTGTACAGCTCGTTTGTTCTTCCGGATTGAAGTAACTCGAGTTACCGAAAAGCTGTCTAGCAAGCCAAAATATAGACATACTATATCCTGGTATGTGGCCACATTGACCACATGATTTGTGATGCCAAGTGTTCTCAAGTGGAATTTTTTTAGTTCTTCCGTATTTCGTTTTTACTTCAACGTATGGTTCTGGCACTTTTTGTACTATCCATTCTCCTGCCTCTTCCAGTTCAAATATTATCTTATGAATATCTTCGGTCGGTGCATTCAAGGGATCGGGTTGTGTTTGTCTTTTAGTACCCAGTGCTTGGTAAGCCAATGGTACGAAATCATTTTCTTGTTCACTCATTTAATTTCTCTCCTATAAATCATCCACGTCATATCCTGCTTCTTCCAATTTGTCTTCCATTATTTCTTCAATGATCATTGCAAGATTCTCGTCAACAGCTTCAATTATTTTTAAAGAACCTGTAAGGTACCAAATCATGTAAAGTTCGAGAATCGTTTTTTCTCCAATTCTCCACGCGGTTTCTGTGGTATGTAAAACATCATCAGGAATTGCTCTGCGTAAAACATCCAGATTTTCAGCTGTTGCTTTCACTTCAGGTCCCCAATCAGGAAATGCATCGGGGGTTAACATATCGGGTGTAACTTGAGTCCCTGTACTCATAATTTTGTAGATTACTCTTTCATATCCTTCGAGTGCTTTTCTTGCCGTTCCTAAGCTGTTCATTACAGCAACTTCTCTCATTAGGGTTATTACTCCACCTGGAGAATTCTGTCTAGGACATATATTACATGAAAAACATTGTGAACATTCCCAAATCGAGTCGTTCAATAACTCATAGAAACGATCTACATCCTCTCTTGCGACTGTTTGAGCAAATACTCTTGGACTAAAATCGTAAAACCGAGCTGATGGACATGCAGCGACACAAAGCCCACATTCATAACAACCGTATAGGTAATCTGAATATCTTCCATCACTTTTCATTTCTTTGAACAGACGTAATTTTTCTTCATAAGGCACGTCTGCATATTTTGTGTTAAGGATATTTCCGAAACTCACTGGAATCGGTTTAACCTCAGCATGTGATTTGACTTCAACCTCGACTGTCATATTCCACTAATCCTCAACTCTGAGATTGATAATTAAGGATTGCGTGGCAAAGTACATACTTTTTATTCTTTTATTCATTCAAAGGATTTCAGAGTTTCATATGTTAAACGTTGTAAATTATATGATTGAATGGTTGTCGATAAACCAAATGAATGACGAATCTCATACGATTTAGATCATTTTCCTACGTATATCGTGCTATTTGTTCGAATAATTTATCCAACTGAGGGTTTATAAATCGTCAATACTGTTTTAATTTAAGATTTGAATAGAATGGTTAAGTCTGAACGCATCGAAGAAATTGCTGAAAATATTGACAAGCTAATTTATGATTTTATACCTGATTTAGAGGGCATAAAGATCTCAAAAGAGACGAAGCTAAAAATTGTAGAAGATACACTTGAGCATATCGGCAATAATCAATCTAAAAAGCAAAAGCTATTCATTTCTCTACCACAGCCATTTCTTGCCGATTGGGTGTGTAGGCACAAGGATGAAATCAAAAAACAAGTTTATAATGATCAAGATGAGTAAATTTATGGTTTTCAACTCATTATTGTCTTCAATTGAGTAATACATTTCAATGTCTTATCAAAATATTTATTCCATGCGGGTAAACAAAAACCATAACAAACTGGAGAGAATAACATAACGATCAGTATGGATGAAATAAACCATTTCATCGAACATTCACAGTATGAAAAAGCGATTAAGTTAATCAATGATACAAAGAACCTTCACCCTTCAGATACTGAACTGATACATTTACAGGTATTAGAAAATCGTATATTAAGATATCTAGGTGATGTTGATATTGCTGCACAGCAGTTAAGAGAATTAATTTCGCCTGATTTATTAGAGATGAATCCGACCATCTACTTGTTTGTTATAGCTGAATACGCCTATACGTTATTTTACCAGAACGAGTATAATGATGCTGAAGAATTGTGTAAAAGGGGTCTTGAACTCTTAAATAAATTGAATATCAACATGTATTCCTACCAATTGGGTACTGAAGGCACCTTTTATCATGTTTTAGGGGTAATCCATCTACGAAAATTGAGATTAGGCGACAGTTACGAAAGTTTGCTTAAAGCCTTTAATCTTAGAAAAACTCATGGATCAAATCTTGAATTCGGTTACGCAAATATGAATCTTGGTATTTTATATTACTTTAAAGGAGAATTGCAAATTTCCAAGATATATTTAAAATCAAGTATCGAAATTCTAGAGCAACTGGATAATCAACTTACTATGAGTGTTGCCAAATCTTATCTTGGAGTGGTTGAAATATTAATTGGAAATGTAATTGATGGAGAACAACATCTTATTGAATCAATTAGTCTTACTAAGTCCACAGGCAATATTTTACTAGTTACCGAACCTTACTATGAGTTAGCATATGTCTGTTTACTCCGTAATCGCGTATCTGAAGCAAAAACATTCATTGATCGCATGGGTGATCTTCTGGAAAACAATGAGAACGACGTTGTGAGATTACGATATGATTTCATTACTGCTTTTTATTTGAAAAAGAAGGGGAGGTTAAAATTCATTGCCAAGGCTCAAGAGAAGTTTCTGAATATTATTCATCGCCCAGTCCTAGACACTATGATTTATGTTAACTCCATAAAGCACTATTGTGATTTATTAATCGATGAAGTCAAATTATCAGAAAATAGCATTGTACTAGATGAGGTTAAAATTTACATTAACAAATTGTATGACATTGGACGTGAAAACGGTGCAATGTCAATTGTAGTCGAATCTATGATACTCAAGTCAAAAATTGCCCTCTTGGAAGAGAATCCTACTGAAATGTTAGAAATTCTCGAAAGTGCAAAAATAGTAGGGGATGCGTATAAATTGACTCAACTAATAAAAATAATTGATTTAGAAATTCTTCGTTTCGCTGATCAGATTCAGCGTTGGGAGAGTATGAAATCTCAAAGTGTACAATCAGATGACAATAGTTTCCGAGAATACTTAACTGAAATTCAAGATTTCATGCGTAAAAGTGAATTAAGGCATTTAGAATAGGATTTAAATCATTTGGAAAAAATAAAATTCACTTTCACCCCTGTCCTAATTGTTTATTTATGAATATCTGTAAACTAAATTAGTGCTAGATATGGTTGAAAATGAGAAACTAGTGTTCAATGATATTACTGCAAAACTGTGTCAAAGTAATAGAGATATAGGGGAGGGCAAAATGATGTCTTCACCTGGCATAAACTACAAAAACAAAGTATTTGCATTTTATCACGATAAAGAAATGATTTTTAAGTTGGGAAAAGGATATGACATTGAATCAGAGGGAGTATATGCATACAAATTTCTTAACCCTTTCAAAAATAAACCTCCAATGAAAGGTTGGTTTGTTGTTTCAGCAACTGAAGTTGAGAATTGGCAAAAACTTGCTGATATTGCTATGAATATCATGATTTCTCAAATCAAGAAGGTGAGTTAATTGTCTAAGAACGAATATGCAGAGGAAATAAGAGAGAAATTGGGTTTTCTAGGGCCTATCACAACAAAAAATATGTTTGGTACAATTGCTTTCGTGAGGGACGGAGTTTTCTTTGGATCAATATCTAAAGGGACACTCTATTTCAAAACAGATGAAACTTCTATAAAACAGTATGAAAAATATAATATGACTCCTTTCTCAACCCGAGGGATTTCTATGGATTATTTTGAAGTACCACAAGAAATCCTAACAAATGATAAACTATTCCAAGAATGGGCTGAAATAGCATTGAACGCTGCGATCAAGAAAAAGAAGTAGTAATGATCTGAATAAAATCAATAATCATGAATTAACAATCATTGATATTATTGTACTACGGGGGGCTGAATATCCTTCCTAGGGTCAATTTGGAATAATTCTAAAAATATTTCTAGTAAAATCATCCGCAGGTTTTTCATCTTCCGTGCTTATATAAGATTCATTTCAGTATAATTAATACCCAAAAACTTGGATTGTTCGATCACTTTTTGTTCACACAAAAATTGCTCCTACAATTCGATTGGTCGTTGATCGCTAGATCAATAAGCATTCCTGAAAGATAGATGGTAATCTTTACCAACTATTGGATGGAATTAAGGACTAGGTAAGTGCCTACCTGTCATTTCCTTAATACTTTAAGGAAATACGGAAAAGCTAGGAGCGTACCGAAAAACCTTGCAAAAGGTTGTCTTGCCCCCTTGTATATACTCGAGGGGAACGCTGGTACCAATATGGCCAACCAGTGAGACCTGTCCCAAATAAAATGCTAGTACTGTCCCAAATGGTTGAGTTCCAAATATCAATCACAATTCGCGCCAA
>JAAFKL010000168.1 GCA_021399405.1 Candidatus Heimdallarchaeota archaeon
CAGTCTATTTATTTATTAAACACTGCTACATCAATAACTGATGCCCATTTAGCTTTAGAATACTTAACGGCTCCTAGTATTAATTTCATTTTCGCAGAAGTATCCGGGGGAATAGGAATGCAAAGTGCAGGGCTAATACCGACTCGAGAATATAATCATGGAATGATACCCGAAAATGGTAGCTCATATTCGCTTGGATGGGTTGATTTTATAGAATACCAATCTATGAATTATATTGCAGGCGGAGATACTAATTATATTGTCAACGGATTACAATTAGCAAACAAAACTAATGATTACTATCTTTATGATTCATCAAATCCTAGCTATCAATCCATTAGACTGAATCAGTTACTAAATAATCCCAATCCAAATAATAAATTCGGACTAGGTGATATTGAAACTATCCAATCTGATATTTTTAATTTGGCTGCTAAGAATATCTTAGAACCGATCCTAAATCAATTGACTCTTGAAATCAATCTACTATCATTAGAGAGTCTTCAGCCAATTATTAATGAGTTAAATAATTGGGACTTTTTAATGGGTACTGACTCATCAGCTGCTTCTATTTTTGAAACATTTCGGATATTCTACAATCAAGAAGTGTACGGGGATGAGTTAAGTATACCGACCGCAAATATGTTAACTAATAACAATGCTCATCATCTTGACTTTTTGTTGAATAGTAATCAAAGTGATATTTGGTTTGATGATATCACAACAGTAAACCAAACTGAAAATGCAATAGATATGGCAATGCGTGCCTTGGATTCAACAAATCTATATTTGAAGGATTCATTGGGGAATAATATTGATGATTGGCAATGGGGAAAATTGCATAAAATTACATATAGGCATGTTATGGGAAATTCAGCCCCCTTCCTTGGTGGATTGAATAAAGGGCCAATAGCCGTAAATGGATCTGCATTTACAATAAATTCATATCCTGATACATTATTTAAATCTGACATGGAACCAAGCTTCGAAGCTTTTCGTGGTTCTTCATTTAGGTTAGTGATTGAGGTCGAAATTGAATGGGAAAACGTTAAAGGTTTGCATGCCCCAGGTGTTAGTGGGCATTTAACCTCTGACCATTATGATGATGGTTATGAGGATTGGATTTCGTTCTCATATCGTGATTGGATCTTTAACCCCCTAGTAATTGTTCTATCTCAAGAACTAACACTCACATATTCGCATGGTGATGAAAATGGCTAAAGACTTCAACGAATCACTTGTAGCCACCATTATAAGTGGAGCAGGGTTTATCATGGTATTATTATCTCCTGGACGAGACTTAATCGCAAATTGGACCGTTCTTTTCGGTTTATTTGGTAATTTTGTATTACATGCTTTGAATTCCGTTTTATTATGGATTAGATCAATTAAGGATTTCCAAGGGTTCATATTCGCTATTAAGATAGTAAATTTTGTGTTCATAGTCTTAGCAATTTTAGGGATGCTTATAGGAAAATTCCTTGCTAGTTGGTCACCTTTCTGGTTCTTTCCATTCGGTTATTATGTTTTCATTTCCTTTACTATTATCTATGCTCTCAATCATGATTTAGATCAGCTTCGCACAGTTTATCTGCTTAGGATTAAAGTTGAAGAATCAGCAGCCAAATAACCTTAAAAAAAAGTCAAGTTATAGCTTAAATTGATCCAATTAAGCAGAGATTAAATTCAACTTTTTAATGTATATTTGGCTAAAGATAATTTGTGGTCAAAAAAAATCAATCTTCAAATGAAAATGGAGATGGCATTGATCACATTTATCAAAAAGTAGCTTCTAAAGATAATATCCCTGAGGTCTCAAATGTTTTAATCGTGGGAGATTCTGATACCTCTTTGTTACTATCATATAATCTGCAAAATATTGCTAGATTCTCAAGGATCATCCATATTAGAAACCCAAATGATGCACTTACTATGTTAATTATGGATCAATTCTCGGTGGCGATAATTGATCTTGATACTAATCAGTTAGATATCATAAATCTTTCCAGAATAATTAAGATCAAACAACCATTATGTAGAATTATCTCCATCACTCAAACACCAACTAAGCACCTCATATTCGATTTGATTAATAATGGATTTATAGATTCATACATGAAATTACCTATTGATGATTTTGCAGCTCAAAGTCTTGTTCTCGAACAACAGGCTAGATATGAAATTAATCAGACCTTAGAACAATTCATTATCAATCCACCCAAATTTTCTCCTGCATATTATTTGAAAGCCGATCCCAGCTATACACAGGATGCAGATATACAATTTCAATTAGTCGGGTTAGTCGTATCCTACGAATCATTAACTCGATATGTATATTTCAGACGTGATTTTATAACTACGGATGAGATATTACTTTCTGGTTATCTTTCTGCTATCACTATGTTAGGTAACACAATATTTTCTCAATCAACAATTGATTCAATTGATTTCGGTGGCGTTTCAGCGGTGTTCATTACTTATGGAAAATTACATTATGCATTTTTCCTTGAAAATCTTTCAAAAAATAATTATAGTCAAGCAGAACAATTCCTTGAAGAGTTGACACGAGAGATCGATTTTGATTTTGCAGAGATTCTCATTTCAGGAGAAGCCTTAGAACTGGAAGATACTAGGAGTATAAATTCAAAAATTATCAATTTAACAAATCAACTATCCAGTGTAAGAGGAGGTAAAATTGGTTCTGAAAAACCAGTCATATTATCTTATGGACCTGAATATCTGAGTACTTCAGTTATGCTAAGTAATTTGTCTGACAAATTTACCGTCAAAAGTGTAATTGATGAAACTGAAGCATTTGAATACCTGTACAAGAACAACGTGGATGTAGTATTAGTCTCACCCATTATTACTCAAAGAAAGTCAAATCTCGGATTTGCTGCTAGAGTTCTTGATATTTCTCCTAATGTTCAAATTATTGGAATAAACTATCGTTATACACTTTCACAGCTGGTTACAATATTGAATTCGGGTGTAATTTCTAGTGTCATCTATCCTAGAATATCTCAAGAAAAATTTTCGATGCTTCTCATGAACTCTTTTGAGAGTGCTCATTCTATAGATATGGAATCTAATCTTGGTGTTAAACAACGGGTTTTGATGAGCTATGAACCTCATATTCAGAAATCACTTCTTCGCAAAGGTCAAATGACATATAATCGGATGATGAAACCAGACCTTTATGGGATATTTATTGCAAGGGACAGCTTACCATATTTTACCAAATTTTTCCACACCACAAAAATAACAGAAACATTTGATGAACTCTTGTTTGCAGGATTCATTTCATCACTTGATACATTTTCACAAGAGATGTTTTCTGCTTCAGAACCCTATTCAGGGATTATCCTTGGTTCAGCCTCACTAATCACCTTCAATTACTTTGATTATAGTTTTGCATATTTTACCGGTAACATTGATGAACTCAATTATCCATTCGTGAAGAAGCATCTATCCGAATCAGTACATTTTCTTTTCGATTTAATTTCTAATACTGAAATGAAAGATCCACTAGAATATGATAAGGATGTACCGAATAAAATTGAACAGTCATTGGTTGAGTTGTTCTTAACTTTTTCATCCCTTAGTTTTAGTTAATCAAGATTGGTTAACGGTGGTTTGGCTCTTATCCTGCAAGTCTCCAAAAATTCCAATAAACCTACATCTTTTTCATGTCTTTGAGCAGTACTTATCGCATTTCTCCCTCTTTTAGCAACCTTGTAATAGGTTAACGCTGCACAAATTTCTGTCATATTTATGTATGCATCCCTGCGGATTGCTGGATGAGAATGATTAGCTGCTTTCAGTATGCTTGCCATTATTTTATTTAGAGATTTCTTGATTTCAGGTAATGGCTCACGTGTAGTTTTCAACTTCTGAACACTTGCTTTTAACGCCTCACTTAATGCTAATCTGACCACACTTTCTTCATGATTATAATCTACTTTGAGAAGATCTAAAACATCCGCAATTAATAATCTTCTAACTGTAACAATTTCTGCTAATGCTTGGTAATAAGTTCCACGCACCTCGCCTGGGATTGACCGTTTTTTTAATTCTTTTTTCAATCCTTTTACAAACATATTTGCCGAAGCTCTGTGATTTTCTAATTGATATTTCAGAATATCCATTGCCTCAGATCGTACAGTTCGATCGTCATCCGATAATCCAATCAATGTTACATTTACCATTTCATCATTGAGATCTTTCCTTTTCTTGGATGCTACAAATAACCCACTTAATGTAGATAATCTCACCTGCCAGTCATCATCATTCAATAAAGGTTTAAGTTCAGCAAATATTCCTTCAGAAAGTCCTCTATTTGCTGCTGCTACATGCCCTAATGCTTCAATTGCAGAGAGCTGCACACGAAGGGATGAGTCATTTCTAGCATCGGCAATTCTACGATGTACTGCCTTAGCCAATCCAGAATTGGTGGATACTCCCACTCCAACTGCGTGTATTGCATTAACTCTAACCATATCATCAGTATGTTTGATATTTGCCTCTGATAAATAATATATTTCTTCACTTAAAGAGGGTGTAGACGGAGGGAGAATTGCGAATATCTGAAGAACATCAGCTCTGATCCTAGCTACTTCTGAATTCGCATAAACTTGTAATAAATCAAACATCAGAAGATGTTTCTCAGAGTCTTCTTTAGCAATAGCTTCGAATACTTCCAATGCTCCAATTTTAGCTTCAGTTGATAATCCATGAAATTGGTCTCGAAGAGAATTGAATATATCATCTATCAATTCTGGATGATTTACCACATCTTTGGCAAGTGCTTCGTAGGCGATTGCTTGAATTTCAGGCGATTCATCCGATATTCCTTGCATGATAAAATTCAATACCTCAGAGTCTTTTCCTGCTCCATACTGGGCAAGATTGGTCAATACCAAATAATAATCTTTCCGGATTTTTTCATTTTCATTTTCGATTCCAACAGAAATAGTGTCAAGTAAATTTTCAGATAAATGAGAATTTGCTCTTAGTAGTGCTCTGATTCCTTGAATTACATTATCAATATCTTCTATTGCTCCTTCTTCAAATTGACGTCCTAAAACGTCCATAGCCATCATACCGATTAGATCACTTTTTTCTGCAACCCTGTTGAGAAACCTTGTAATTGCATTTTTTGATCCTTCATGAGTTGTATTAAGAAGAATTTTTATTAATAGTGCAAGAACAAATGCTCTATATTGAGGTTCTCTAAAAATTAATTTCTGCATTGCTAAGCTAGTATCCCAACTGACAACAGAATCTGTATCGTTAATTTTCTCTGAGAAGGTCCTTATTGCTTCTTCCTTCTCTTCTCCCTCAAGAAAGCGTAAGATATTTTTCATCGATCGGACTGCATAAATTCTTGAACCGATTGTTTCTGAATTGAATGCTTTGTCAACCAATTCATGATATTCAGGATCATATACCTTCATTCTTTTGGTAATAGTTAATGTTACTTGGGAGGCCGCAATTTGTACCCTATCAGAACCAGTAGCAAATGATTCCATCAATATAGATTTGAAATTTGCCGCTTCTGAAACATCTTTATTAATTATTTTATTAATTTCCAAGAGTAGATTCTCAATCGATTTGTCAGATGTTAATTTGTTATAGATATAGAGATAGCCTGATGTATCATCCGCATAAAATTTTGGAACTTCTTTAATTAATCTTCTTTCTGCAGCACCAGGCGGTCTTTTATAAATTAGTAAAGCTGTAGACAGTAGGACAAGATTCTGAATAATTAAAATACTTACTGTAAGAACTTTCGCACTATTTAGACCTGCTTCAGCCAATACTCCTGCATTACTGTGTTGGCTTACTAGAACCTCTAATGCAGAAGATAAAATTACACCAAAAAAGACGAATATTGGTAAAAAAATTTGAAATGCATCAACTTTAAACCCTCCTTCAGACCATACTTCTTTCATTTCTTTTGTTGAACCTCGACCCTTATTGAACAATGTCAAAAATAACAGTGCTTCCGAGATCACGAAAGCTCCTTCTTGATTTTTTTCAAAAGCAGTCAAAATACTTAGTATACCAAAAATTGTAGTTGTTACCAGGGCTTGTAATGCAAATATGACTAGTAGTAATCCCCCGACTTCAAATTTTAATTCTCTAATATTCACTTTTGGCATTCCAAGTTTCTTTAGGTCTCTAACTGGATTTCTGATTAGTCTTAATCGGATCAAATCTTCACCTATACCCGCTCCTGCTAGTGCCCCAAGGGATATTAATGGTAAAATAATTGCAACCAAGAATAAAGATAATTGGAAATTCTGATCTACTAAATTATAAATTATAATAAATGGAATGACGTATGAAATTACATATGCAATAACTGCAGTAATGAATGGAGATTTCACCCTATGGCGTATGCTTTCAAGTATTCGCTCAATAGGGTACTCTGCGGGTATCGAACTTCCTTCACCGGGCTTTGCTAAAAAGATATATTGGAAAAATGGAAATATTAAGAGAAAACCAACAATTACAAATGTTAAGATTCTACCTGTTTGAGTTGCATCTTTATCACCAAAAATTTCTAGAAGAATTACAATCAACCCATTATACCCAATTGTGATTAAACCAGCAAATAGAAAAATACTGAGCAACTTTCTTTTAGAAATATCGAATAATGAGGTAGCACCTTCAGTTTGTTTTATTTCATTTGCTGCAAAATTGAATGCTGCCATTGCAATAAATGTCCCTACTACTAATAAGAACACAAGTTCAACATTCGGACCGAGTTCGTCACCTACATCACTCGTGACTATAAGCAAATAGATAGTCAGTAATACGATTGCAATGAATGAACTAACTCTTGGAGATGAAATTGATACCATAATCTTCAAAAAAAGTTAATTATTCAATTCTCAAAAAGGTTGTTCCCTATTATTGCACAAACTCTTCAAAATAAGCGTTGGTCATCAAAATATACCAAAATGTAGTTTTCCAATTGAGAAGTCTAATCTAACCTAATTTTTTACCTCCATAAACATTGTCGATTTCTTATATAAAATCAGATTTCAGTAGTTTAAATACCCAACTAACAATTTAATAACAATACAATCTCGTGATTGTACAACTAACACTTATATCCTTTAGAATTAAAGGAGTAAGAGGACTAGGTAAGTATCTACCTGTCACTTCTTCCTTTGGAGGAAGCACGGAAAAGCTGGAAGCGTACCGAAAACTGTTCACAGTTGTCCTACCCTGTTTGTAAAAAACAGGAACGCTGGTCCTCAATCCACGGATTGAAAATGATCAACCAGTGAGACCTGTCCCAAATAAAATGCTAGTACTGTCCCAAATGGTTGAGTTCCAAATATCAATCACAATTCGCGCCAA
>JAAFKL010000169.1 GCA_021399405.1 Candidatus Heimdallarchaeota archaeon
ACTCAATTCACAAAACTTGCTACCAGCAATTCTGTTGGTGTAGCTCTAATCTCATTAGATGGTTCGCAGACTGCAAACATTGCCTCTATTCAATCTATTGGAGTTAGTATTGCAGAGGATGTGGGTTTCCTTCCAGTAGAGGTTATCATGCCTGTTGAAGACTTTCCAACCATTGCTCCTGGTGAACCGGATTTAATAACAAAAGCCCTTGAATTTCTTGGTGCAAATTGGGGTTACATAGTTGTAGTGATAATCGTTGCATCTGCAATTGTTGTAGTACTATTCTGGTACAGAAAACAACAGGGTATTAGAATAAATCAAATCAATGATAGTATCAAGATAGCCACCGAGGAATTGGCAGCAGTAAAATCCATTCAGTCTATTATTATCCAGACATCCACAAAACTCACTATTTATGAAGAGAATGTTGTGGAGGATGCAATGAATACCAATTTGATTGGAGGAATGATCACAGCTTTCTCATCCTTCCTGAATGAAATTGGTAGAAGTGAGTTATTTGGATGGGAGATGATGGAACGAGAGGATGTATCTCTTGCTGTACACAAGGGCAAGTATTCCAACTTTATTGTCATCTCCACTGGGAAATTACCCATGATCATACTATCCCAGATACAGGATGCTCAAAAGGCACTGGAAGATTCCTTCAAGGATAATTTTGTCAATACTGCTAGAGGGGTTAAAAAGCTTATCAAATCTCAAGTGCACCCTCAGTTTACCAAAGCTTCTTTCAAGATCCCGTTGACCCGTACACTCAAGCTAAACACTGGAAATATCAACAAGGTGATGAAGGAGAAATCAGTGAGTAGGGCTCTCAAACAAACAGTGATATTACTGAATGATTTATCTGAATCCCAATACAGTACTGATGGCTTGTTTGATCTCGAGAAGCTATCAGCTTTCTTCGAATCACATAGTATATCTTCTAAATTGAGCTCAAGGACAATAATGCTGGCCTATGAATTTCATATAATTGAAGTAGTTTCAGAGGATTAAGTCTCAATAATTACCTTAATTTTCGAATATTGTAAATTTAATAGAATCCCATTAGATTTAATACTAAATTGCTAGTTAAATTATCCATTCTGCGAATTTTTATTATATGAATTGCTACTTCTTTAGTATAGAGCTTTATATAATATTAATTCATAAATGTCTCTATAACTATCTAGGGGATTTGCTGATGGATAATCTAAATATTAAAACTAGGACAACTTTCATTTCAATTATGGTTTTTATTCTTATTCTTTCTATAGGACAATCCAGTGCATCGATTGTATACACTGATAATAATGCAGACTCCGATTCCGACATTGATTCATCAACAAATATATCAAACACAGGAGTTACTGATTACACTGATGCACAGACTTTAGATGGCTCTGATCAGGAGATCCAAGAGATCAACACTGGAGCAGGTTTATCACTATGGTCTTATTATAAAACAATAGAAATTGATGCGACCAAGGTTAGTGCTGATCTTACAAATTTCCCAGTTCTCATTTCCATGTTTGATAGTGATCTAAAGACAAAAGCACAGGCTGATGGTGGTGATATTGCCTTCTTTGATCTAGGTGGTAATCAACTACCTCACGAGGTTGAAATCTTTGATCAAGTTACTAACGCTACACATGCTGAGTTTGTAGGGTGGGTGAAGGCCAATCTCTCTAGCACTGTGAATACCAAGATTATAATGAGGTATGGAAATTCGACTATGGTTGACCAGGAGAATCCCACGCAAGTATGGAGTAGTGATTACAATAATATCTGGCATCTCAACAACAATCCAACACAGACAGCACCCCAAATAGATGATAGTACAGGAAATAATGATGGTAACTCTACTGGAGGTATGACCTCGGGAGATCAGGTGGCAGGGCAGGTGGGGACTTCACTTGATTTTGATGGTGTTGATGATATAACAAATATGGGTACCATAAGTTCCAATTCATGGGATGCCCTCACAGTATCTGCTTGGGTTAACAGAGATACCATTGATGATGCAAGGGTCTTCTCTATTGCTCCTACAACTGCCGTAGCAGATAGTATTTTTGC
>JAAFKL010000170.1 GCA_021399405.1 Candidatus Heimdallarchaeota archaeon
AAAGATGACATAAACACTATAATTACCACTCATGAGACACAGGATAAACTCATAAAATCATGGGCTTCTGGAATTGAAGTCTTTATTGATGTATTATATGATCAAAAAGAATTCCATGCGTTTGATGACCTATTGGATGGGTTGTATTCCAAACTGAAATCAGGTCTATTGATATTAAAACAGACTGAAGGCAGTGAAATTCTCAACGTTCTTACTGCACAGGCCATAACAAATGACATCACCGGAAATTACAGACCAGATTATTATGGTAAGATTAATGGTATTTTTGGTGTATTCAAGCTAGTACCCCAGAAAATTACTGATAGTATCGTCACTAGTACTGATCGAATATTAATAGGGTATAACCAGTTAATGGCTAATATTAGTCATTATATGGTGAATAGAGACCCTGATTTAAGAACTGAGATCACCAATCAAATCGGATTCCTTCCTTCCTATGGACAGCAATTGGGTGGTGCTATTGATCCGATAAGTGTTATCAATAATAATACATATAATATATTCGATGGCTATAAGAATCAGTTTTTTGGTGCTTCAGGTGGTATATCCCCTGAAGTTACAATTGTTATGAACAGATTACCAGCTGATGAGACTTTGGAAGACCTATCAGGTACCGAATTGGAAGAGATCAGAGCCTCGTATGTGATAATAAATGAAGAACTCCAAAATATGGCCAACCTTCAATTCTTAATACACGAACTTGCAGATGAGTTAAATGATGAAATGAGGACTAGTATCATTGATGCATCTGATACTGTAGTTATTTTAAAAACAGAACTCACTAAATTGAAAGATTGGGCGGATTTAGGTCAAAAACTGGTGTTGGAAAGATTTTCGCGAACAACGTTCAACCAGATCGTCACTCTTGTCATAATTGCAATCATTGGATTTGCCTCATTGGTGGCAGTGAATCTCATCATTTCCCGTGATATTATTTCACCTATAGGTGTAATTGCATTGTGGTCAGATTATATAGCCGAGGGAGATTTGACAAAAACCAGGCATACCCGGATGAGGGATGATGAGGTTGGAGTACTTGAGCAAAATTTCAAGCACATGAATAGCAACTTGCGGTTCCTTATCAAGGATATCCATGACACCAACGAACTCATCGCCTTCACCTCAGAGGAGTTGTCCTCAAACACCGAGGAAATAAATGCCACTGCAGAGGAAGTCTCTGCTATTGCCCAAAGTATGGCAACCGGATCAACCCAACAAGCAGAAATAATAACAACTATAGTAGAGGAACTCCAGGATGTTAATGATGTCGTAGATAGTGTCATCTCACAGATCACGCACAATCTATCCATTGTCAAGGACTTATCAGAGCAGACCAATGTGCTAGCATTAAACACAGCAATCGAGGCTGCTAATGCTGGTGAATTTGGTAGGGGCTTTACTGTCATAGCAGAAAATATCCGTACTATGTCTGATCAGTCGTCTAGAACTGCTAAGCTTATAACTAAGGATTCCAAGGCCATTCTTAGCCAGCTCCAGACAACTTTTGGCATCATCACCGAGAAAATAGAGAATGTGGCAGCAGTATCAGAAGAGACTGCAGCTTCAGCACAAGAAGTAGCAGCCAGTGCAGAGGAGATGACTGCTACCATGGAGAGTATTGCAGCAAAGAGTACCATGCTCAATGATCAATCAATGGCATCCATGACATCTGTTAACAGATTTATCTTAACCGAGGATGATCTCATCAGCCGAGAAGGAGAAATTAAACTGAAAAAACACAAAGAAATCGTTATTGATGAAGATGTTTTGACAGAAAATAAAAAAGATGATGAACAACAATCGGATGATGACCAAGCTGAAAATGAACAATCCGATAAAGATGATTAGAATCTAGATATCGACCAAAATATATGCTTCCCATCCGTTATTAACTTCTTTGAGATAAAAATCATGCATAGTTATGGCTTTTACTTCATTCCCCCTGATATGCTTTTCCTCATCAAATTCACATCCAATGAATTTTCCCCTAGCTGTTATTGTCTCTCCCTCAATGAACTCTATAATAACAGACTTCCCAAAAAATAACTCAGCATCTCTATAGTATAAGATATCAGATAGTACATTGTACAATAATCTCTCGTAGTTTTGAGCACTGATCTCAAAAACAAACTCTTTATCATTTCCTAACAACTTAGTATCTGTCTGTAGCTCGAAGATTGTATTACAAGCCTCAATAAATATCTGATCAAGGCTTTCTCCCCTTATTTTGAAAGCAATATCTGCAATTGCCTCATCTTCGAGAAATTCCACTGGCATTATATTAACATTAATGAGGTTGTATTTGAATTTTTTATTATGCTATGGGAATAATCTATCTAGATCTCTAGGTAGAAAAGTTGCTTCTCTAACATTGGAGAGACCAAGCAATAGCATAATCACCCTGGTGGGACTTAAACCAAATCCTCCTTGGGGAGGAGCACCATATTTGAAGAAATCAAGATAGAATTCAAAATCTGCAGGATCTTGTCCTTTTTCAATTATATTTTGTCTAAGAACATCAACCCTATGCTCTCTTTGAGCACCAGTTGTGATCTCGATACCATTGAACAAGAGATCATAACTCAGGGTAACTGGACTGCCATCAGCTGGTCTCATGTGATAAAATGGTCTGATCTCTTGGGAGAAATCAGTGAGAAATAAGAATTGATGACCATATTTATCCAAAACATATTCTCCAATTGCTTTTTCTCCTGCAGATCCCAAATCATGGAGTTCTTCCAACTCTGTACCCATCTTATTTACTATATCAATTGCTTCAGGCATGGGCAATCTGGGAAAAGGTATTACAGGAACAACAATCTCGCGATCAAATAATTCCTTGGTGGTTTCATTCCATTTCTCTCTTAATTTTTTGAATACATTGTGGAACCAACTCTCTTCAAAGTGCATCACGTCCTCAACATCTGTAATATAACCCATCTCAATATCCAGAGAAGTGAATTCAGTATCATGTCTACTGGTATGACTGGGGTTGGATCGAAATACTGGGCCAATCTCGAATACTTTCTCAAAACCGGCACATATTGCCATCTGCTTGTAGAATTGGGGGGATTGTGCAAGGTATGCTATTCTATCGAAGTACTTCACCTCAAAAACTTCAGCTCCATCCTCTGTGGCAGCTCCGACAAACTTGGGAGAGAATATCTCCATGAATCCCTGTTCAATGAAATATTGACGTGAGAAGTTAGCAAAATCCGATAGAAGTTGGAAAATTACCAGGTTTGGTCTCCTTCTAAGATCCAAAAATCTATTGTCAAGACGTGTATCAAGATTGGAAGATGATTTGTCTGTCACTTCAACAGGAAAGGCTGTATCCTTTGGAGGTGCTGTCATCAGCACAATTTCCATACCTATGATCTCAACTCCCCTCTTTGTGAGATCTGTCTTCTGGATAGATCCGCTTATGGTGACAAATGAGTGAGTGGTCATCTCCTCTATCCTAGACATCATCTCTTCACCAGCAACATTCATTTTAAAGGTGATTTGAACATCTCCACTTCTGTCAGATAACACAAGAAACTTCAATTTCTTACCTTTATTTCTGATATTGGTTAAATATCCAGCAATACACACTTCTTCTCCGTCCTTTTCTGAGGTGACATAAGATGTATTTTTTCTAAGTTGTAACATTTCATTGTAATCCATATGAACTCACGTCTTTTATACTATAATCTGCAAATAATTTCGTTCATTATTATATATTATGAAATGAATTGCATTATTTGGAGCTTACCTTATTGTATTTTAGGGATGTCCTATTTGCTTGATTAATGAAAAGAAACATGTATATGTAAGCTAAATTTTTAAAATGATAAATTGAATAAAATTAATGGAAGTGAATAATGAATTCTATAGGAAAATCTAATAAATGGATCCATTAAAAAAGAATACCTGGATATTCTTCTACACCAAAATAGGATGGATCGCATTATTCCTTACCTCAGTGGTTCTGACTTGGCAAAAATATGGATTGAGTTTTTCTGAGATTTTATTTTTACAAGGATTATTTGGATTATTCCTATTAATTTTTGAATTCCCATCTGGTGTGATTGCAGATCTTAAAGATAGAAAAAATATTGTTAGTGTGGGATTTCTGTTCCTTTCTATTGGATCATTAATCTATTCAATTGCTGATAGTTACATTTTGTTTGTGGTCTCAGAAGCTGTTCTTGCGATGGGATTGGCATCTATCTCTGGATCAGAAACTGCAAATTTGTGGGATACATATCTTGAATTTTCCACAGAAGACAATGCAAAATCTGTCGTTGCTAAGAGTAGATCTTTACAGATATTTAGTTCAGCAATACTTCTTGGGTCTGGAAGTTTATTAGGTCTCATCTCTCTGAAATTACCTTTTTTGATTACTGCTATGGGTTATTTGGTGGGGGCGATTCTCTGGTACAAAGCCTACGAACCACAAAGATCTAAGTTAGAAAAGCCATCAGTTGTAATGCGTGATTCAATTTCATTATTGAAAAATCCAAAATATCTTGAAGCCATTGCCGGAATATTATTTATTGGCATTACCTTGAGAATTTTATTTTGGGCATACATCCCCCAGATGCAGATTGTTGGGATAAAAGAGAATTATTTTGGGATCTTCATATCAAGTGGTGGACTAATCGCTGGTATTGTTTCATGGAGACTTGCAAAAACTCCTAATTATGGGTGGAAGGTTCCTATTTCCTCATATTTCTCGATTTTCTTTGGTGCATTGATCTTTATATTACCAATCACAATCTCATTACTCGTGATTGCCCTAATTCTACACCAATTTTCACGTGGTGTCTTGCAAGTTCATGTTGCAATTACTGTAAATGAAGTCGCAAATTCTGAAATCAGAGCATCTGCAGCATCTCTTAATGCAAGCATTGGATCTGGAGTATACCTCCTTGTTACCTTATTCATGGATTTGCTTGATCAATCCTTGCAAGCTTCTCTTGTATCGAATTTCATATTCTTTTGTGTAATCCTACTCCTTATTTCCATATTGAAAATTAATTCCTATAAATCAGAATAACAAGAAAGCGGTGAAAAATTTTTAAGTTAATTTAATATTCTTTACTATCCGAGAATTGAAAATAATGGATGAACACAACAAAGCAGCAGTAAAAGCATTAATGGTGACTTTCCTCTGGTCGTCATCCTGGGTACTGATCAAATTTGGATTAGAGGATATTCCCCCTTTATATTTCGCGTCACTCCGATATTTGATCGCAGGATTCTTGTTGCTAGTATTTTCATTGTTACATCCATCTACCCGATCAAATTATTTCCAATTGACGAAGAAATGGTGGCTCAATCTCCTATTTTATGGGATAGTTTTCATCACCCTCACCCAGGGTTTACAATTTGTTTCCCTGAAAATTTTTCCTGCCATAACACTAAGTTTCGTCTTAAATTTCACCAGTATCATTGTTATCCTATTTTCTATCCCCTTGCTAAGGGAAACTCCGACCAAGAGTCAGGTGATTTTAATCGCTTTAGCAATGCTCGCTGGTGTTCTATTTTTCTACCCATTTGATTTTAGTAAATACCCAACGTCTGGATACCTATTGCTTGCTTTCATACTCTTATCCAATGCACTATCATCAATTATCGGAAGGAAATTAAACAAACTGGGAACTATCAACCCTGTAGTTATAACCTCGATCAGCATGTGTTTTGGAGCTGTTATTCTTTTTTCATATGCAACAACTCAGGAAATTTTTCCCAGCTTATCACTGAGCAATTACTTGATAATCATTTGGCTTGCAGTGATCAATACAGCCTTTGCATTTACCTTGTGGAACCAAGCTATGAAGCATCTAAGAGCCTTTGAGATAACTGT
>JAAFKL010000171.1 GCA_021399405.1 Candidatus Heimdallarchaeota archaeon
AGATAAGAATATACCTTTGATTGGGGAACTTCTGCAATTGTAGCTAACGGAGTTGCTTCCAAAGTACCACTTGTGTATAGTGCCGTATAAACCTTTGATTCACCCAGGCTTAACCCCAATGAAACCAATCCTTGTATAGCACTAATTTTGTCTGTCAAGTGATCACCTAATCATCCATATGGTCTTTCACAGTGATCATTGAAAGTGTCAATAATGCTACTAAAAATATAACAAGGATCAGGTAATCGAACCACAATTCAGAGAATCCAAATCCTTTCAACATTATACCTTCAAATATATTCACGGCGTATTTCATGGGAATAAAATTGGATACCAACTTTACGCCAGCAGGTAGACTAGATATCGGCACTAACATACCACTAAGAGCCATACTGGGTAGACCAATCAAGGGGGCCATTTGGACTGCTTGAAGCTCGTTTTCAGCAAAATTTGAAAGGAAGACAGAGAACAAAACATTAACCAAAGCATAAAAAACTGCACTAATTAATAGAAGTATCAAACTTCCCTCTACAGATGCCCCAAATAGAAATATCGAGATTGCTAGAATTGCGGCAACTTCAATAAAGCCAAAGAAAGCTAATGCAATTACAAAACCTAACAACCGTTCAGCTTTCGTTAGTGGTGTTGTGTAAAGGCGACTTTGAGTTCCTGTGGTCGTCTCACGCACCATTGTAATTAAAGAAATAAGCATAACAAGAAATGTCAGCACAAAAGCCATTACCGCAGGGATGGCTACATCTAAACCTTTACGCTCAGAACCTCCATAGGCAATTGTTTGTGAGATTTCTACTCCTTGAGCACCCAAGGCTTCTTTTAAGGCATCCTGCAATGTACTAAGTACGTTTGCTCTAATTGTCGGTTTGGTTGCATCAATGTGGACTGTAATCTCAAGTGAAGCTTCCTGCCCTTGAGCTTTGGCTAGGAGTGCGGCGGTAAAATTACTTGGTATTTTAATTGCGGCTTGGTAGTCTCCATCCTCAACTCCTAAAATCCCATCATCGTAATTTCCTAAGGTTGTTTTTATACGAGAATCATTGACCATAAAGTTTTGGATAGTCTGGCCAGCAAAGCCTAGATCTTGGTTATCTATTAATACTGGGGTATCTTTAATCTCACCAGATAAGGCAAAGCCGAATATGACCATAATCATTATTGGCATGACAATTATCATCCCAATTGTTCTGCGATCTCTAGTTATCTGCTTTAGCACCCTTCGGGTCACAGTCAACAGTCTGGAGACAGAAAAACTCTCAAGTTTTATATTACTCACTATCAATCACTCCTTCGGATAGGTGAAGAAACACTTCTTCAATGGTATCGACTTTATACTTAGTCTTCAATTCAATAGGTGTGCCTTCGTCAATGAGGACACCTGCACGAAGTAAACCAATTCTATCAGCTCTCTCGGCTTCATCCATTACGTGACTAGTGATCAATATGGTAGTTCCCTCATCTCGTAATTTTCTGAAATATTCCCAAAACCATTGCCTAAGAATTGGATCAACACCCACGGTTGCTTCATCAAATAAAACAATTTTTGGATTATGAATTAGAGAACAAGCAATCGATACTCTCCTTTTCATACCACCGGAAAGATTTTTTCCAAGAGTATTTCGTTTTTCTTCTAGCTTCAAAACTTTGATCATATCATTCATTCTGGAAGTGTAGACATCTTTATCCAACAGATGAAGATTTGCAAAAAACTTGATATTCTCTTCGACAGTTAAATCAAGGTATATGCTGTATTCTTGGGGTGCGATACCCATAATTGTTGATATTCTATGTCTTTCTTTTGGCATCTCATAACCGTCAACAATGACCTTACCCGAGGTTGGAAATAAAGTACCAGAGATAATATTTAGTGCAGTTGTTTTACCTGTACCATTGGCACCTATGAAAGCATAAATTTCACCATACTTGATCTTCAGATTAAGACCATTTACTGCATGGACCTGTCCCTTGTTGTAGTGTTTAACCAAATCTGTAGTTTCTATTATATATTCACTCGATATTGTTACCACCTTTTTACTACTATCATATGGGTAAGTAAAATATATAACCATTACTACTATCGCATAGAGTAGTAACAACCAAAAACCCATAAAGTGAACTTAAGGTAACTAGATCCATTGTGTAGTACAAGAAGAGCCCTCTAAATGAAATGAAAAATATCTACATTAAAAAAAAATCATTTCGCTTTTTTACCAATTCCTATGAGAACTGCTCTGTGTTCTATTACTTGTATATCGATTAAATCTGATTTTTCTAGTTCTGCAGATAGTTCATCATAAGTCATAGGGGATAACATATTACTATTTCTTAATTCATTAAGGACTGAATCTGCGATTATATGCCCAGTTTCTGGAATATCTGATATTGAGATAACAACGCAATGCCCTCCAACTTTTAGTACGCGTATTGCTTCAGTTAACCAATGATAACCATCATATCCTGAAAATTTTACATTTTTTCCATATCCTTGGATAACGCATGTGTCGAAGAAATTTTCTGCTTCTCTTATATTGTCATTATGAATTTTTGTTTGATATATTGTTGTATCTTTTGAACGTGCTGTAAAACGCTTGAATGGAGCATCTTCAGCTAAAATATAACCCTCTTTTACTTGTGAGACTAATAAATTAATTTTTCTTCTATCCAATTGATCTTCAAAACTTATTATCAACAACGACCCTTCACTATTGAACTTAACACGTTTTTGTATATTTGGAGCAAAACTTCTTAATGATTGAAAAGTATCCAACTTGGCAAAATAAGTAAATTTGTTTATTTGATTAAGAACACTTTTCGAGATAGGGTTGGCCACAACTAAGAGTTTCTTTTTCCCAGATCGTATATACTTTATCAATTTCTTGGACTCAAGCTTATCTAATTTCAAGTAAAAACTTGATGCATGTAGTTGCTTCTCCGGTCCTATTAAGGCATTAATTTCCTCGAGCAACTCAAATCTTAGTATAGGTTCAGTAGTCCTTTGTAGATAATAAAGAATTAACAGTTCAGAAACAGATAAGTCTAAGAAATCATGAAGCTTAATTTCATCCAACTCATCACCTGTAATTTCGCTCATCAGTTATTTCACATACAATTTAATCATATTTATAATTAATGGTAAACCCTTATTACAAATAAATAAAATTATTAATTACATTAATTTATATTGATAAATCATAAAATATAAATAAGATATTACATTTTATGGAATTGATTACTACAAATTATGTAATTTAACAATAGATGGTATAACATGGTAGGATTTGACGACTTGTTGAAATTTGTAATGAAGCGAAAAAAATCAATAATTGTATTTTGGTTTTTTATTGCAATACTTATGATTTCATTATTTACACCAAACTTAATCGGTAGATTAACTGATGATATTCCTCCACCAGAAGGAACAACAGCTGATGAGGGTAATACCTTACTCTCCACTTATTTTCCTGAAGTAGATACTTCGCAAGGACATGTAATTGTTCTAGAAAGTATCAACGAAAATTCAATATTAAGTAGTGAATTAAAACTATTCACTCAATCACTTCAGGGATTTGCGCAAACGAATTATGCAGATGAATTAATTAAATTCGCGGGATATTATATTTTTGATCAGACAGAGCTTGACCCATTTAAAGGCCAATTCGTGAGTTCAGATAATACAACTTCATTCATCACTTTATATTTTAATGGTGATGGTGATTTTCAAGCGGAAGTTGCAGAGGATCTAAGAGAATTTGTTACAGAATTATCTCCTGATTATGATGAAATATTTGATTCTTATACCACTGGCTTAGCAGCATTAAGAATGGACCTTAAAGAAAATGCAGAGGCCGATCTAAAAAGAATTGATGTAATTGTTATACCTTTGGTATTCTTGGCCCTCATAATTATTTTACGTAATTGGAGATATTTTCCAATTACTATTACACCGATATTGATGTCAATTGCGATCACATTAGGGATCCTTGAGAGGGTAGTAGCTCTAACTGACATGACCTTACAATCTTTTGTCCCTAGCATTTTATTCTCAATTACCTTAGGTGTAGGTGTGGATTATAATTTATTCCTTTTAACAAGATTTAGAGAAGAAAGACTAAATGAAAAATCTGTTGTAGAATCAGTGGGGAAAATGATCCATTATGCAGGTCATACAGTATTCACTTCTGGACTAACTTTAACAATTACGCTTCTTGGAATGGCCTTCTTTCCATTCATAGCCATTTCAGGTGTAGGATTCGCTATTGGAATATCAATTGCAGTATTGTTAGCTATTAATCTTACCCTAACACCTTCCTTATTACTAATATTTGGACATTGGGTAGAAAAATCGCCGAAAGAAACTCAAGAAATTGAGCCTGAGGATGATTTCGATGGCGATGAAAGTGATACAAAAACGGCTCATACTAAGGGAATTTTCTATACAATTGGAAAATTCGCAACAAAACGTAAGTACAGCTTGATTTTTGTTATACTGTTATTAACTCTCCCACTATCTCTTCAATTACTTGAAACCACTCCAGAATCAGAAATGGCATTTTTAGCACCGAGAGATAGTGATGCGGGAACTGGGTTTCTCCTATTAAATGATAAATTCGGCTCAGGAGTACTCTCACCATTACAACTTGTGATAATCCCTGATTCAGGTGATGTCTGGTCATCAGCAGTTTTTGATGACTTCCAGCGATTCATAAACCAGATAATCGAAACTACGATTATAGGTCCAGAAGCATTCTTTTCTCACGCGTTTTTGGGGGGTGCTCCCGTGCCCTATGCAGTGGCTTTAAACTTTACAGATTCATCATCTTTAAGTTTTAATTCCCAGCAAGCAACTATTTATAGATCTATGACCTCTCAATTTGTTAGCTCATCAGATGGTATAGAAGGGGATGCTGCGATAATACAAATTATACTTCCCGTTGAACCTTCAAGCCCAGAAGCACGTGATTTACTGCATGATATTGAGGATATTGCAGAGGACGAATTTGGAACTTACTATATTGTAGGTTATACTGGCCTCACAGCGAATGATGATTCATCCATTTCAAGAACATATGAATTATTTCCTCTTATTGTATTGTTAGTGATAATTGCAATTTACGCTTTAATTGGATTTATGTTCAAAGCAGTTATGTTACCAGCTAGATTGATATTCACTATTGCATTGACTATCTCATTCATCTATGGAGCAGCTACGGTTGTATTCCAATATGATACCTTTCTGAATGATTTATTTCCAGTGCTGGATGGAGTTTCCGTAATATTTTGGATAATTCCAGTGATGACTTTTAGTATAATCCTTGGCTTAGGGATGGATTATGACATCTTTACAATTGAAAGAATTAAAGAAAATGTTTGGAACGGTATGGAGAATGATGAAGCTATAGCACAAGGTATCGCTAAAACAGGAAGTATCATCACAGGTGCAGGAGTGATCATGATGATTTCTTTTGGTGGTCTTATCTTTTCATCCTCCTATATGCTTATGCAGTTTGGATTCATTTTAGCGTTTGCAGTATTTTTAGATACATTCGTTGTGAGAACTTTGCTTGTACCTTCAATCATGTCTATGGCTGAAAAAGCAAACTGGTGGCCAAGCTCTCCACCAAAAAATTAGATTAATCACCAAAATTACTATAAAATAAATTATTTTCTAAATTATTCAAAACAATGCATATTACCAATTAATTACTCTTGAGGACAAATTAAAAGGTATCAAATAAAAAAAATGTTAACAAATATCGTTCGATTTTCGGAACATCTTTTATAAAATTATGAGTTTATCCGTACCATACGATGGATGAAAAAAGTGCACTAGATCAATTTGATAGATCTCTACTTACACTTCTTCAAAACAACTCTAGAATGAAGAATACGGAGTTAGCAAAACAGCTCAATGTAACTGAAGGAGCAATAAGAAAACGAATTGCAAGATTAATCAAATTAAATGTAATAGAAAAATTTTCCATACAACTAAGTGATAAATCTCAAGGTATTCGGGCCATCGTAGAGATTAAAATTGAAGGGAATGAACAACCATCAAACATCCGAAATCTTATCACTACCAAAATCCCTAGAGGTGTAGAGATAATCTATGAGTTAACTGGAGATGTTGATATGATTGTTATTTTCCATACGTTGAATCATGACGAGCTTGGCGATGCTATCGAGACACTTAGACAAATATCTGGAGTTAAGAATACAAAAACACATGTTATTTTGAGACGTACAAAACTTCCAAGCTTAATATTCTAACTTTTCTTTTTACTATAATATTGCTTTACAAATGAATAAATGATTATAGGAAGACCTGCAAGTAACCAAATCCACCATTTGGAAAATACGTTATTATCGTCATTTATATTTTCAATTACTGGAGACAGGATAGTAATTTGTTTAGGCCAAATACCTTCTTGATTCTGAAATTTGAGGTAAGTATTGATGATATGAAGTATTGTCATTTCAGTAATTTCTATATCTATTAACCCTCTTCCTGATTTAATAACATCAAGCAATTCGAGTCCAACCCCAATTAAACCATCCATAAGAGATAAATCAGTGTACGGCTCTAATGAACTCGATGGATAAAAACCTGCTACTACTTTATTATTGAGAGTTTTGTTATAAATTATATTTTGCAGTAAATAATTGTACCCTTCAATTAAAGTGTCATCGAATTGAGATTGATTAGTGCGTCGAATTGATTTCAATATTCCAGTTAAACCATTGAACATGGAGTATTTACCAGATGCATAATTAGGGTCGGGTGGTATGAAAAACCTACCTTCTGTTCGATTTATTTGAGATACAAGCCAACTAACGCCATTTTCTAACGTGTCTACTATATTTGGAAATTGTGCTTGGCTTAAAGTACTCAAAGATTGAATGATTCCTGCCGAACCTAACTCAATTGTGGTTCGACTTAGTGAATTTGGTTTGTTAATAATTATTGGCCATGAGCCATCTTCTTTCTGGATTTGAATGTATACATTTGCGATATCATGTGCCCATTCTGTTATCGTTTGATTATTGATGATTTGTCCGAGTTCTATAAATATTGGAATTGCGGCTGCATTCCCACTGTAAAAAGAAGAATATAATGGTCCAGTATAATTTTCCTGAATGTACCATGGAAGTAGTTTTGTGGTTAAACCATTAATAGTGTATGTTTCTGCGACACTCTCGAGCCAAGTATAAGCATCAAATGCTTGTTCAAGATGCCTTGAATCACCAGTCATGTCGTATAATTCTAGTGTAGATTGCAATATACCTAAACTACCAAAGGACATATCAGTAATTGGTATCCCAAATGTATTTCGATGATCTGAATAATCGTAAGGCCAGTTGGCGTTAATTGAATTATTTGAAATTTCTAAATATAATTCATCAATACTTTCACTTGCCCAATCAAGATATTTCTGATTATTTGTATATCTAAAAGCATCTATAAACACACTTGCAATACCAGCTGCACCATATTTCAAACTTGGGTATATATTTCCATCTTGGAATTTACTCCAGGCAGCTATTTTGGTACCATTTTCCAATTGATAGCGATTTTCCCACACAGAATCTATTGCTTCAAGAGCAACTAGTTTTAATTGATCATTCACAATATCCTCTATGAATTCACTAGTAGAGAATTGTAGAAGTCCTGAGGCGATTCCAGCAGCACCCCAGTAATATCCAAAATAAGAATTAGTATCTTCATCAGGTATTGCGGGAGCTTGTGAACTGACGGGAATGATTGTGGAAAAAAGTATATTGATTGAAAGAAAGAATACCACAATTGTAATTCTTGAGAAAATAGCCAACATAACTTTTAATTGGTCAAAATTTAAAATAATTAGTATTGTGATATTGTTATCTAGACAATATTTGAAAACTGAGTGGATTTTAATTTATTTTTATCACACAATTCTTTATACTTATTAATCTTAGAATGATAATAGGTGGAATCCCAAAAAGAACCTGAAAGGAAATTCAAGTTTGTTTCTTATTTATGTTCGCAATGTAGTGTCAAACGAGATTTATTTGTTGACGAACAAAAACATCTTTCACGTAGGGAGTTAAACCTTAATGGATTGGCACCATATATAGATATTCATGAAAATTATAAAAAACCAGAGATACCGGAACATGGCATGCAAATTTTTGTAGATTTCAATTTCCATGTGAGATCCAATTATCCGATGACAAAAACAGCTAGCCCACCGAAAAGTTCAATTCCAGGACTCCCCGCGCCAGTTGTTGCCATCAACCAAATCAAAATGCATTATAAATCAACATCATGGAATAGCTTAAACTTAGCATCACAAAGCCATAACATTGGTTATTTTATCATTAACCCAGATCCAACAATTGTCCCTGGAGATGGTGTGATAGCTAATTTTGATTCTGCGCTCAAATCTGTTTCTCTGAAAGTAAATTATCGTATATCAGTGTTAAGCAAAGAATTTATCATGATGTCACATAAATGGTTATTTCTGTTGGCCAAATGGGTAGAAAATACTGCAAGCTTGAATATGCAAATACTACCAAGATTATTGGTTTTTATTGATAAAAATGTTGCAAGGAGCCCAGATGATGCAGATGAATTATCGATGTCAATACTAATTGATTCTTCAGCATCGATCAAACTGGAACATAAAATTGATAATGTTAAACCAATAAAACATAGTATCAGTCTTCTTGTGCAGCAATGGAAGAAATTCAAATTTAGCGACACAGTTTTAGCACTTAATATTCCGATTTATGAATTCATGTTATCAGTGTTGAATTCAGGTAAATTTGTTGAAATTGTTGAAATTTTAGAGATTGTTAAAACGGTAGATGAACATATTAAAAATCAATTTATAGATACTTTTATCATTATATTTTTTGATTTATTTAGGGATAATAATTTGGAATATATGGTATCCTACCTACTTTGAACGTGTTATGAGAATGTGATGTGTATTGAAATTTAGAATAATCCAAAGTGAAAATCATAATGTTTTCAACAATTTGGCGATTGATCATGCTGTAATACAAAATTCAACTAAATTTGTAAATGATCCAATTATAAGGATTTGGAAAAATCGCAAATCAATTATCATGGGTAGAGGACAGGATATTATTAAGGAAGTTAATCAAGAATTCTGCAGGAATCATGGTATTGAAATCGCTAGAAGAATTTCAGGTGGAGGAACAGTGTATCAAGACCTAGGAAACATTAACCTCAGTTTTTTTCTTTCACCCAAGATAAAAAAGATGTTGAAAATATCAGATCTCCCCAGCATATCTAAAATGTTAACCACAATACTCACTCAATCACTCGAATCAATGGGATACAAAGACTTAGTGATCAATAGAGAATCTAATATTTTATACAAAAATAAAAAAATTTCTGGATCTGCAGGGTATATACATAAGAGATGGAATCTACATCATGCAACAATTCTTGCCAATGTTGATCTACATTTGCTTGAAGGGTCAATCTTGGCTAGGAACCATGATCCAGAAGATAAGAAAGAGAGTAGATATTTTGAAACAATAAACCTTCCCGATTTTAATATGAAGAAATGGATGAAATCTCTTTTTGAGCTTCTCCTTGATGAATATGGTATAGAAGTGTATTTTGATAAACTTAATCAAGATGAAGAATCCATTTCTCAACAATTATTGAAAGATTTGTACTTACAAAAAGCTTGGATCAATGATAGTAAAAGGAATATGTAAAAACTTATTTAATTTTTCTTCTTCTTTCTTTTTCTTGCATTTGGAACATGAATTGCTTTTCCTTCAATTGCCTCTGCTGCTTCCATCAACATTTCAGGTAGAGTTGGATGAGGATGAACTGTGAATCCAATATCTTCAACGGTTGCGCCCATTTCTAAAGCAAGGGCCGCTTCACTGATGAGATCAGAAGCATGAGGTCCAACGATTTCTACGCCTAGAAGTACTCCATCATTAGCATCACTGATTACTTTTACAAAACCATCTTCTTCCATAATAGACATTGCTCTCCCAGAAGCAGCAAATGCTGCTTGACCGATCATTACATCCAACCCTTTCTCCTTAGCTTCAGCTTCAGTTAAACCTGCGATAGCAATTTCAGGATCTGTAAAAATGGCCGAGGGGATGCTTTTGAAATCAGCGATTGAGTTTTTACCTGCAATTACTTCAGATGCAATTATTCCTTGTTTTGTAGCTTTGTGAGCAAGGAATGGCAAACCTGTACAATCTCCAATAGCATAAATATTTGGGATATTGGTTTTTTGTTGCTGATCAACAATAATGAATCCCTTTTGATCAAGTTTCACACCAGCAATTTCGAGACCAAGTGATTCAGTTGAAGCCTTCTTACCAACCGATAATAATATCTTATCGCCAGTTATAACTTTCTCTCCGTTCTTAGTTTCAATAATAAGATTTATTTTCCCATTTTTGATAGAATAAGATTTACCCATTGCTTCAGTGTAAACTTCAACACCTAATGTCTTTAACTTCTTATCGACTTGGCGTACAAGTCTTTTATCAATACCTGTGAGAAGCTGAGGAAGTAATTCTACCACTTTTACGTTTGATCCTAATTTGGCAAATACGGTTCCTAATTCAATCCCAATGATGCCTCCACCTACACAAATTAATTCTTCAGGTAGTTTATCTAAATCAAAAAGACCTTTTGAAGATAAAATAAAGGTTTCATCAATTTCAAACCCAGGTAAGGAAATAAATTGAGTTCCAGTGGCAATAATTAGTGAATCAAAATCAATAATTTGCTCTCCACCTTCATTCAGGGTTATTGATAATTGATTTCTATTCAATAATTTTGCCGTTCCAAGGATGGTTTTGATCTTGTTAGCTTTCAGTAATTGTTTTATTCCGCCAATTAATTTATCTTGGATGCTTTGTTTCCATGACTTGAGTTTCGGGAAATCAACCGAAATTGTATCGATAGTAATACCCATTTGATTTGATTCAGTTTTTGCTTTATAATAAAAATTAGCAGCACTAATCATTGCCTTAGAAGGGATACAACCCCAATTTAGACATTCTCCTCCAATTGTACCCTTATCAATAATAGCAACCTTTTTGCCTAATTGACTTGCACGAATGGCTGCAGGGTATCCTCCCGGACCTGCACCAATAATAACAACATCATATTTTTCACTCATAATATATCACAGGCCGGTTGTGTCTTCAGCCCAAAGAAGAGCTGGATTTTCAATATATCGAACTAATTCGGTCATAAAGCGTGCACCTACGGCACCATCTACAATACGATGATCTAAGGATAACGATAGATTCATCATATAACCTATCCCAACTTCAGGCGCACCGTTCTTTTCGACAACAATTGGTTTTAATCTCGATTTCATTAATCCTAGGATAGCAACTTCTGGTGATTTAATAATTGGAGTAGCCATTATACCACCTATATTACCCACAGATGTCACTGTTATTGTTCCACCTGATACATCATCCAGAGTTAATTTTCCTCTTCTCGCTCGATCCGCCAATCCTAAAATTTCAATGCTTATGTCCCAAACAGATTTCTGCTCTACATTTTTGACAACAGGTACGAGTAACCCATCATCTGTATCAACAGATATCCCCATATTGAAATAATCTTTGATGATAATTTCAGATGTTTCCTCATCATACGAAGAATTCAGAAGTGGATATTTTCTAAGAGCAGGAACCATACACTTCATAACAAGTGCCGGATAACTTACTTTTATCCCTCGTTCTTTCATCAATGGTTTTAGCTGTTCTCGAAGATCTCTTAAAGCACCCATATTAACTTCTTCAAAATAAGTGTAATGAGCGGCTGTATCCTTTGATTTTCTCATCGAATTGAAAATCGATCTTCGAATTCCTTTCAGGGGTATTCTCTTTTCTCCACCTGGGATGATATCTATTTTTCGTCGTTGTGGAATTGTTTGTTCTTTGGCAGCCACTTTAGGTGTACCACTAAGATATGATTCCAAATCATTTCTTGTGATCCGACCTGCTGGACCTGATCCAGTAACAGTTTGTAAGTCAATTCCAGATTCTCGCGCTCTACGTCTAACTGCTGGTGCAGCAAGAATACGCGTTGAAACGATTTTTGCGCTTGCAGTTGATTGAGCAATTCGTTTGAAAGGAGAGGAAGGTGTAAATAAAGAATCATCTTTTTCGGTTGTTAAATCCGTTTTTGTACTTTCCTTTGAATCAATTTTCTTTGTTTCAACTGGAGATGATGTCTGTCCTTCATCATCTATAATTAATAATACTTCACCAACTTTAACGACGTCTCCTTCCTTAAATTCAAGTGAAACCACCTTTCCAGCAACTGGAGCTGTGATTTCAGCATTCACTTTTTCAGTATTGACCTCTAATAATAATTGTTCTACCGTAATTGTATCTCCAACATTGACATGCCATTCAAGAATTTCACCTTCGTGCACTCCTTCTCCGATATCCGCAAATTTCATTTCGTAAACCATAATTATCACCTAATAATTGTATGCCCTCTTTACACCGTCCAATACTCTCTCTGGAGTAGGCATGTAATACTGCTCTAGTTTAAATGGGAATGGAGTATCATAACCAGTAATTCTAATAATAGGACCCTCCATATATTCAATCCATCTCTCCGCAACCAATGCAGACAATTCAGCTCCAAAACCAGCAGTTTTTGGTGATTCAGTCACACTTACAAATCTCCCAGTTTTCACTATTGAAGAACCAATTATATCAATATCCAATGGATTAACAGTTCTTAAATCAATAACTTCACACTCGATACCTTCCCTTGAAGCAAGTTCAGCCGCATCTAGAGCAATATGAACCATTGCACCATATGATACTATCGTTACATCAGAACCATCTCTAACAACGTTGCCTTTACTTAGTGGAACAGTATAATCACCATCGGGGACTTCCTCTTTGAATGCTCGATAAATCCGTTTAGGTTCCATGAACAGAACTGGATCATTAGATCTTAAACTTGAAATTAATAGTCCTTTAGCATCATAAGGATTGCTTGGGATGACAATTTTTAGACCAGGTGTGTGTGCAAAATAAGCTTCTGGTGATTGACTGTGATAATGTGATCCTCGAACGCCACCACCATAAGGTGTACGAATTACCATTGCATTAGTAAACTGACCTGCGCTTCTATATCTAAATTTTGCAACTTCTGATAATATCTGATCCATTGCGGGAAATATGAAATCAGCAAATTGTATTTCAGGCACAGGTTTTAAACCATTCAAAGCCATTCCTGATGCAAAACCAATTATTCCACTCTCGTTAAGTGGTGTATCTAGTACTCTATCTTCACCAAATTTATCGACTAATCCCTGCGTTGCTCGGAATACACCACCATTTGGCCCTACATCTTCTCCCAAAATAATAATATCTGGATTACGATCCATCTCCTGCTCTAAGGCCATTCTTATTGCTTCTAATATTGTAATTTCTGCCATAATATCACCTAGTTGAGTCTTTTAACCTCCTCAAGTTGTTCTTTAAGATTCCATGGCATTTCTTCATACACATCAGTAAACATTGAATCGATATCTGGATCACCCACTTTATCTGCTTCTGCAATTAGATCATTGATGAGTTTATCATATTTCGCCCATAATTTTTTATCAGCTGCCTCAGTTAGGATGCTTTTGTGTATTAAATAATTCTTAAATCGAATTATTGGATCTTTTTTCTCCCATGATTTTACTTCTTTATCCTCTCTATATCTCGAGGGATCATCTGAAGATGTGTGGGGTCCTAACCTGTAAGTCAAAGCTTCTATAAAAGTTGGACCCTCCCCATTCCTTGCACGTTCAGCAGCTTCTTTCACAGTTACATACATGGCTAAGATGTCATTTCCATCAATTCGTTCTCCAGGTAGACCATATCCTATTGCCTTATCCACAATTTTCTCAGCAGCAGTTTGTTTTTCCAGAGGTACTGAAATTGCAAATTGATTGTTCATACAAATAAAAATTACAGGACTCTTGGTTACTGCACCAAAGTTAACCCCAGAATGAAAATCTGTTGATGATGTAGCACCATCTCCAAAAAATACTGCACTTACTGCATTATCTTTTTTGTACTTTGACGCATATGCAACTCCTGCTGCTTGTATTATTTGAGTACCGATTGGAGCACTGGGGTTCACAAATTTCTTGTCCATATCACCATATAATCCAGGTAATCTCCTACCTTTTTGAGGGTCCTTAGCATTTGCAAATAGATGGTTCACATAATCTTCCAACTCAGTTCCCCTCCAAAGAAAACAACCATGTTGACGATAACTGGGAAAGATCCAGTCATCATCATTAAGGACAGCAGCAACTGCGATATGTGTTTCTTCGCCCGTGGTAGGTATATGAAACCCGATTCTACCCTGTCTTTGTAAACGCATTCCTTTCTGATCTAATGTACGGACTTGTACCATGACTTCATACATTTTTAGTAATTCTTTGTTTGATATTTTGGGTTCAATAGCACCTTTTTTTACAGTACCGTCGATATTGAGAATTGCTTTCATATGTTTCCTCTGTATGGTTTGTAGTTATACAAGATAGGCTAAAATTTGTTAGTTATATCTGTTTTCAATCATCTAGTTGATTAAATGAGACTAGCAAAGAAAGATATTTTTACAACATCGCATTAGCTTTGAAATTTATAGTAATTTAGACACATTGTACTATCTTCCTTATTAATCTAGTCAATTCCTCCGACATCTTGGTTTTTCTTCATGGTTCTAATAAGTATACACTTCCTCAATTATATCAATATATAGGTCAATAGTTACAATACTTTTGGTCTGTTATTGCTTCCGAGCTTAAATACTCAATTACAATATAAAAACCAGTGAGAACTCTTACTCGAACTTTACGGATTCCCGTAAAATCAGATGAGAATACAACCAAAATTCTTGTCGACACAATGAAAGAGTACTCAAAAGCTGCACAGATGGGCTATAATTATGGTCTTTCCAACAAAACAACTTCTAGGGTAAAAATCCATCATGGGATTTACAAAGATTTCAGAAAACAGTCTCCCCTCAATTCTCAATTAGTAATAAATGGCAAGAATAAGGGTGTTGATGTTCTCAAAAGTCTAAAAAAGAAGAATACTTCTAAAACGAAAACTTCCAAAAAGAAGAAAATGAAATGGAAACTTCCACAAGTGAATTTTAATTCAATCATTCCAATAAGATATGATTACAGATGTTCAACTATTCATTTGGAACAACGAAGTGTTTCATTAGCAACCATTTCTAAACGGATAAATCTAACTTTTGAAATCCCGAGATATTACAACAAATTTGTTACATGGAAATTCAAGAGTTTTGAGCTGATTTATATCCATAAACGTTTTTTCCTTCATTTCGTTGTTGAGAAACCAATATCTTCTGAATTATTGGATTCTCCTCACTCTGGTGTGTTTGTAGGTATAGATCGTGGTATGCGTCATCTAGCAGTTAGTTCTCAGAAAAAATTTTACAGTGGTTCTCGATTACGTGGGTCTAAAGATAAATATTTTAGATTAAAACGTAGTCTCCAGAAGAAAGGCACTCGATCAGCAAGATCTAAATTGAGATTTAGTTCCGGTCGAGAGAAACGGTTTCAGAAGGATATGAATCATTGCATAACAAAAGATATCATTTCAAATATTCCTGCAAATTCAACAATTATATTAGAAGATTTAAGTTTCATTAGAAAAACAGGAAAAAGAAGAAGAAAAACCAGATCCAGTAGAGAATTTCACTCCTGGGCTTTTTATCAATTTCAAATGTTTTTGGAGTACAAAGCTGTAGAAAAAAACATTGAGGTTGTATATGTGAATCCAGCATATACCTCACAGGAGTGCTCAAGTTGTGGGTATATTCTCAAGAGTAATCGAAATGGATCTAATTTTCTTTGTAAGAGTTGTAATTTTTCTTTGAATGCAGATCTTAATGCTTCCCATAATATAAAATCAAGAATGTTTGATACTAGTTATCTGTTACAACTTGCTCGTCGAGCTATACGCATGATGAGTGGGGCTTCTATCATTATCCCCGATGTAGCATCCTAGGATTTCTAGGATAGCTGCAAGAAAAAGTATACTTTTTTGAATGATTGAGAAGGTTTAAATCAATTTAATCTTAATTATAATTACAGTCAATATGCTTGACTAATTGGATGAATTATTTTGATTGATGATGAAAAACCAACTTCAATAAAAGAGTTTTTTGATCTTTCCTCTTTTATTCAAAAGGATGAAACTCCAGAAGGAGAGTATGAAGCAGTTAGATTGTCCAAGGCAAGAACATCATTATTTCTTGATATGCCCTTTTTTGGATATATATTGGGAAACTTGGAAATATATCCCACAAATGATCCTAATATCCCATCTTATGCGTGTGATACTAGAAGAATTTACATCAATCCGCATTATACAGCTGATAAACGAAAAGAACAATTGATTGGGATGCTTATGCACCTTGTTGTACACTTGATAATGCAACATGGAAAGAGATCAGGTCTTCGAAATAAAGATATTTGGAGTTTAAGTACGGATATTGCAACCAGGCTCATCGTAGATGATGCAAGGGAGAAACTTGGTGATAGTAAGACACTAAAAAGTAAACTCTCAAGGAATCAAAACAAGTATGGTTATGATTCAACAATGCTTGACAAATTCTGGGAAATTGAACCCGTAACCCCCATACCTGAACATCTCAGAAATGAATCAGCCAATGGTGTATTCAAAACCTTATCAGATTATGCAAATAGTTTGGATGGTATACAGGAAGTGGCTGATGATAAAGAAAAGAAAGATAGGCAAGACAAGATACAATGGCGTAGTAATGTAGAACCTGAAGTTATGGATGAGGTCCATGAATATAGTGGAATAGATAATCCTTGTGGATTTGGCTATGCTATGGATGTTTTCTTAGATAATACTTCAGATGAGGTGCAATCACTTGAAGACAATAGGTTTACTGGAATTATTAGAAATGGATTAATGGGTAGAGATATAGGTAATCTTCCAGGTTCAATGAAAACTATGATTGATGAGCTTGTAAATCCAAAAATACCTTGGTTTACCTTACTGGCTCAATATATCCAAAAAGCAGTTATCAGTGATTGGAAATGGACCCGACCTAACAAAAGATTAATTGGAATGGATATCAATTTACCATCCACTATCAGAGAGAACCTGAATGTTGTAGTCGCAGTTGATACTAGTGGATCAATCTCAAATGAAGAGCTTGCAAAATTTACAAGTGAAACTCATGCAATTCTTACAGGAATAGCTTCTGTAAAAATGATATTAATTGATTGTGACACCAAAATTCAGAATGTTGTTGAAATTGAAAATGGACAAAGTCTTGATGGGTCTAAGCTTCCTTGGGAGGGTAGACCATGGACAGGAAGAGGAGGAACATCGTTCATCCCCGTATTCGATTATGTGGAAGATCAGGGACTGAATCCAGAGTTATTGATCTATTTCACCGATGGTTACGGAAGTTTTCCTTCAAGCGAGCCCTCATTTCCGGTAGTATGGATAATGACAACTGATTTGCAACCTCCCTTTGGAGAAATCGTAGAATATACTGAATAATCCATCAATATTAAACTAAACATAAAAAGAATTTTACATAAATTAAAACATGAATGTCGAAAACACGATCCTTGAAATTCGTACTGAAGGCGAAAATGATATCATCGATTTAACCCTACAAATTGAGCAATTTGTTAAATCATCTCAGATTACTGATGGGATTCTCAATGTTTCAGTCCCAGGTTCAACAGGAGCAATAATCACTACTGAATTTGAAAGAGGCCTGATAGAAGACAATAAGAAAATGATAAATGAACTAATTCCCAAAGGAATGGGGTACCTTCATGATAAAATAGATAATAACGCACACTCACACCTCAGAGCATCGATTCTCGGATCGGAAAAAACCTTCAGTGTAATAGATAATGAAATAATGATAGGGATTTGGCAACAAATTGTTTTCTTTGAATGTGATGTTCACCCAAGAAGCCGAAGAGTTGTCTTACAATTATTGGGTGTAAAAAAATAATAATTAAAAATTACCAAATTCATAAATTCAGTGTGAAAGGATTTAGTAATGCATACTAGGAGCAAGATTATGAAGGAAGTCTTTCAAGATGTCGATCTACCTGAGTACATATCGGTTGGTTATCTCACAATGTCAGATGGAACCGAATTAAGACATCTTTATTATCATCCAGAAAACCCTAAGGGAAGAATTCTAATGTATCCAGGTATGAACACATTAGTTTTATCATGGATTGATATCCTAAACGGACTTCATGAAGAGAACTTTCAGATTGATTACGTAGAATCAAGGGAAAAACATACTTCTAAACTTGATAAAAAACTCAAGATAACAAAGGAAAGGATGCTACTAGATTGTGTTGAGTCAATCAAAATTCTTAATTTGGAAAACGGAGAATATACTGCAATAGGAAGTTCATTGGGATCAACGACATTAATCCATTTACTTGCTGATAAAAAGATTGAGCCAAATAATGTAATTTTAGTTGGACCCGCAGTTGTATTAAGGGTTCCAACTATTTTCAGAATTCTATTGCCGTTTACAAATACTTGGACATACAACAATGTGGCAAAAAAAATCATGCAAAAGGTAATTATTAGAAAATATACTAATGAGAAAGCAGATCCGAAGCAGAAGAAAAAATA
>JAAFKL010000172.1 GCA_021399405.1 Candidatus Heimdallarchaeota archaeon
AAATTAGGATCAGAATATTGCTATTTTTGTAATTATTGATTTTCAGGATAAAAACAAGCAACAGTATGTCCGGGTTCAATTTCCACAAGTTCAGGAACAGATAATTTACAATCGGGTTGTACTTTATAACATCGGGTATTAAACACACATCCAGATGGTGGATTGATTGGTGATGGAACATCACCCTCTAGTACAATCCTGTCTTTTCTTTGTTTCGGATTTATTCTTGGTATGGCACTTAATAATGAAATAGTATAGGGATGAAATGGCTTTTCAAATAGTGTTTGTTTTTCAGCAATTTCACATATTCTACCAAGATACATAACAACAATCCTGTCTGAAACATGCTTGACCACAGAGAGGTCATGAGCAACAAATATCATTGAAAGATTGTACCGTTTCTGTATACTCTTTAGAAGATTGAGAATCTGAGCTTGGATACTCACATCCAATGCACTTACTGGTTCATCAGCAATAATAACCTCTGGAGATACAGCCAATGTTCTTGCAATTCCTATCCTTTGTCTCTGCCCTCCACTGAATTCATGGGGATAGCGTAGCGCATGATAGGTTTCCAGACCCACTACATTCAATAATTTTAAAACTCTCTCTTTTTTCTCATCCTCAGAATAAATTAATTCTGGATAATCATATTTTTCAGCAAAATTTTCAATAATATCATAAGGCTCTTTAATTATATCAAATATAGTCATTCGAGGGTTTAATGAGCTGTATGGATCCTGGAAGATCATTTGCACACTATTCCGATAAACTCGTAGTTCTTCTGGTGATGCCTCAAGTACATCTATCCCTTGGTAGTTAATATCACCTTCAGTGGGTTCTTCTAGCAGAGTGATGAGTTTGGCCAATGTGGATTTTCCACAACCGGATTCACCTACAAGACCTAGGGTTTCTCCCCTGTATAATTTAAAACTTACGCTATTCACTGCTTTAACAAAAGCTACAGTTTTGGAAAATAGAATAGCTTGCTGATTAACTGGAAACCATTTCTTTAAATTTTTGACCTCGAGTAGTACCTCTCCAATTTCTACTGATGTGGAACCACTTTTATCGACAGACTCTGTCATGAACAAATTAAATTAGGATAGTACTTTTTTATATCTATGGTTAAATTAGTATTACAATTTCTCGATTTATTATAATTTTCACTTTTAGTACAGCGAGCAACAGTATGTTAAAGATTAAACTAACAGGAATACATTTAATATAAATGTAAGTGGTCTCAAAGGATGTAATGAAACACATAAAATGGGATAGTAACGACATCCTCTCTCATAGGTATGTGAAAACTATTTCAAAACTTGAAGAAAAATGTACAATTTTCAAATGATGCCTGAATGATAGAAAAAAAAATTAGTTAGTTGTATTCGATAATTATGCCAATAGTAAATTATTAGAAGGTTTAACAGAATTAATTCCTTGTGACAGAAAGCACCTATATACTCGAAGGTAGAAACTTAGCAAAATCTTTTGATAATCTCAAGCTCTTTTCTGGATTAAACATCCAAATCTATCCAAATGAAAAAATCTGTCTACTAGGTTTATCAGGGTCTGGTAAAACTACTTTAATGGGGATATTATCTGGATTAAGAACACCTGATGAAGGAACAGTTCATATCAAAAAAATCAATATTTACAAAGAATCCAAGTTCGAAAGAGCAAAATTCATCGGTATGATATTTCAAAATTTTGCATTGATGGAAGATCTATCCTCATTGGAAAATATTGTCATTGCCAAGTGGCATCTAGACCAGGATACTGAAAAGATCACTGAAAAAATAATGCCGATTCTAGATAAAGTTGGACTTACCTTTCACATAAACAAATATCCATACCAATTAAGTGCTGGTTTGCAACAACGAGTAGCTCTCGCAAGAGCCTTGGTTAATGACCCTATTATAATTTTTGCAGATGAACCCACTGCAAACCTTGATACTGAAAACAGTAAAAACATTATGTCCGTCCTGCTATCAGTGACAAATGAAAATAGAGCCCTATTATATTCCACACATGATCTTGAGATTGCCAAATATGCAGATCGGGTGTATATCCTCCAGGAGGGTAAACTTAATCTGATAAATAAAAATAGGTTAAATGAATCAACAAAATTGATAGATTTGTACTTATGATTTGTAATTATTTAACTTTGAATAATCAATATTTTTCGAAAGGTAATTTTGTTTCTTTATGATCAAGATATTTACCCAAGATCTGTTCACTCTCCTTTCTTTCAAGGAATTTTCTCTCAGTAACTCCCACTATTAATCGTTTAAGATTGGTTAGGTAAAGGATAATTGGGACCCAAAGAATATTAATAATAACAAACAGTGACATGGGGTGATAGTTACCATTATCAGGATCGTCAAAGGCTATCCATTTATATCTAATGAAGTGGTTGGTTCTTCTATCAATAAGAAGGGACTCAAATATACCAGACACTGATACAAAGACAGGTGCAGATATTGAAGCATAAATAATTGATATGATGAAACTTGAAATGGCAATGAATATCATATGGTTAGTATATTTACTATTTCTATTATCAAATTTGTAGTAATTTATTAAAGAACCAATCAGACCGCCCAATAGTATAGGAACAATTACTATAAAAATATAAAAAAGGTTGATTTTAAAACTGCCAAAATATATATCTGCAAATGGTATATCCTTGCTGAAATAACCCCAAATATCAAATTGAACCCCACCAAAATCTAAAAATGTACTGTCAATTGCGGTTTGCTGTACACCTGGACCATTAGGTGCAAATCCCCCCGCTTGCAAAACAAACAAAGTAGTTCCTATAAAAAGCATAAATATTGGTGCAGTAAAAATGGCAATATAATTCCATATTGCAGAAATTTCAGCAGTTCTATTCAGTCCATAGGTCAATATCGCATTCTGATAATAGGCAGGTCCCTCTAACATTTTCCCAAATCCAGCATATGCACCATAAGATATGAACATGGCGAGCAATGATACCAAGTGAATGGAAATATATTGGATCATGGTAGGTCCAATAAGGGATTTGATACCTGAATTAGATTTTTGTTTGACATAATTTATAGCTTCTTCTTGTGTTACATGACTCGGTAGTTTATAGGAGACAACATTGGATATCATTCCTATAACAATTAAATAAAATCCAAAAGAATAAGGCGCAACCATGTTAAAAGCTGTTTTGTCAGCGTAGGCTTGATCGATGAGAAAGTTTCTAAAAAGATCAACCAGAAATATTGATACAAAACCCAGAATTAAACTAATGATGGACATCCATTTTGAAAATTTATCTACAGATAATTGCCAAATTGCTCTTTCAGGCTCAAGCTGGTCATTCCCCTCCTCCTTTATTCTTTTAATCTCAAGTTGTACACTCTTCTCTAATTTAAGGTCTAGATCATAACTATCATCAATTTTCTTTCTTCGTTTTATCAAATTCATTACTAAATAATCGTCGCTCTTCGGCCTACGTTTTATCAAAATCAAAAGTATAACCCAGATGCCCATCAAAAGCAAAATGATAACGACATATCCCAAACCTTCCATTGCATTCCCAGAAAAAAGTAAGACAGCTTTATCACTTGTCATACTAATAATTCCATCTATTTTAGAAAAGGACCTATCATTCATAATTGGTAGAACAATTGCTAATAGGTAACTGATGATAGTGATTATATAGGGATATTTCTTAAATTTTGAATCTACCATAGACATACGACAAAAAGAACATAAATAAATAATTTTGTTAATACCTGTTCAATTCAGAGATTTTTCAAATAATTATCTGTCGATTACCTGTATTTCACAACAAGGTAATTTCATTGGAATATTACTAGGAAAATAACCCATGATGTGAGTAATAAAACTGAAAATCATTCCATTCTGCATGGGCTATGGTTAAATGTAGACAAATTAGTTCATATTGAACAACACAAATGGGTGGAGTAATAAGAAATAATAATAAAATTAAAATTGAGCAGTTGATAGTATTTGAGTGAACAACGTGAAGACCTTTTGCTAGACGTCAGGGATCTAAGTTTGATATTCGAGACTGAAGCCGGAATTGTCGAGGCGCTAGACAAGGTGACATTTGATATTAAATTTAATGAATCAGTAGGGATTGTCGGAGAGAGTGGATGTGGAAAGACAGTAACCTCCAGAGCAATTTTGAGAATAATGCCAGATAATGGTAAAATAATTGGTGGACAGGTTTTTTTCAAGGGGCATGATCTTCTCGACTTTAATGAGAAACAGATGAGAAAGGTTCGTGGTAACCACATTGCACTTATCTTCCAAGATCCCATGTCTAGTCTTAATCCTGTTTATAAAATTTCAGCACAGATGATCGATGTGATTTCTCTTCATAGAAAATGTTCAGATGACGAGGCGCGGGAGATCGCCATTGAACAGATGAGACTGGTAGGAATCCCCGAACCCGAAAGTAGAATAGATGATTATCCCCACCAGTTTTCAGGAGGGATGAGACAGAGAATTCTAATCGCAAGGGCTTTTGCTCTGGAACCATCATTACTCATCGCAGATGAACCTACAACAGCTTTGGATGTAACAATTCAGGCTCAGGTTTTGGAGATTATAAAAGACCTTCAGAAGAAAACGGGATTAGCAATGATGCTTATCACCCATAATCTTGGGGTTGTTGCTGAGATAACCAAAAGAGTTCACATTTTCTATGGTGGGAATGTTATTGAAACTGGTCCCACTCAAGAGATATTTCAAGATCCTCGTCACCCTTATACAAAACTCCTATTGTTGTCAGTACCATCAATTGACGAGGAAAAGGAAGAACTCACTGTTATTAGGGGAAATGTACCCCAACTAATCAATCCCCCCACCGGTTGTAGATTTCATCCCAGGTGTGATTTTGTTACTGATATTTGTATAACTGAAAGACCTGTAATACAACCCTTGGGTAAATCAAATGACAGAAGGATTGCATGCCATCACTGGGATACTATTGATCTTTCTATTTTCGAGGAATAAAAAATACTTGCATTTCACTCAATTATCTAAAAGATAAGAATTAAATAGGTTCAAAATTGAAATCTTAATGTAAGGGAATAATGAAACTGCTCAAGACAATAAACTTCGCATTCAAGACTATCAAGTCAAATAAGATGCGATTAATTATAGTTATAATAGGACTAGTAATAGCATTAAGTCTCATAATTTCGGTATTTTTCTGGGCTAATACCTCAGAGAGGATAATACTAAACGAATTTGTAGAAAATACTGATTATCTCTTCTACACATCTTCTTTTTCACCAAAATTTGCATTCCAAATATTTGACTATCTTAAAAACAATACTCTTGTAGAAAATTTTGATCTCTCTGTACAATCGTATGCCTTGTTTAATATAGGTAGCAAGAATGATTCTTACAGGTTTTATCCTTTTAATTCGCAGGAAGATCCTGATGATCCCGTGGTTGTATCCAATACGATTCTTTCAAATATTAGTGCTATGCATGAGCACCTTAGCAAAGTATTTGCTATAAATGGAGAATGGCCTGATAGATACAATGAGATTGTTCTCACGGACAGAGCATTAGAAAGGATTAGAGGAGTTGTAGACAGTGATCTAAAAATTGGTTCAGAAATAGATATTTCGATTGGTAGGAGAGTGCCCTTTGTAGACAATGGTGATAATCAACTTGCTGCATACAAAAAAATTGACTTCACCAATTATACAATCACAGGGATAATAAATTACAAGGAAGGAGTTGGCTCTATCAAGGATGCATATCCAGAAGAATCACTAGAGGACCTCATAATTTTCCCTATTGAAAATTTGGTAACAGATGATCTTGAATTGATGGACATAAATGGGATAAGAATTTCTGCTATGGTTCAGTTCTATATGGATTATATTTACGATGTAGGAATAAATAACTTAAATGTACTTTATGGGAGATTGAGTGACCAGATCAAGTCAAGATACTGGACTGCAATAGCACACTCACTTCTCAAGGAATCTCTAGAATTAAAGGAAGTGTTTAATTTTTCATTCAATTCTGTTTATTACTATATACCTTTGCTATTTTTATCATTACTCCTTAGTGACCAAGCATCTTCAATTCTTCTGAATGACAGAGAAAAACAGATAGACATCATCCGTAAAAAAGGCGCCACAAATAACGATTTATCAATAATGATGTCTTTGGAGTTCATTCTGATAGCAATTATCGGTACTATAATTGGCCTACCCATTTCTATTGTGCTTTCTGCATTTATTCCAGCTGTAAACAAGGATGGAAGCATTGATTTGAATAAGTTTACTACTCATCTTAATTTTATAGAACTGGATTTTGCAGCCATTTATCTCGCTTTGATTACCATTATAGGAATTTTTATTGTATCATCTCTAGTTAAAATAAATCACATTGTAAACCCTGAAACATTTTTAGCTAAAATTAACAGAAGCAATCTCCATTATAATCTTGAATTAAACAAGATAGAAGAGAATAATAAGAGGAAACCACTGATCAAACGGATTTCAGGTATTTTTAATAAAGAATACCAGATGAATAGATCTCAAATAGTTAGGCTTGTTCTAACAGTAATAATAACTTCTGTTGTTCTAGTACTGGTTTATGATATAAATATCGAGAATGATATTTTAGAAGTGTCACAAGACCCTAATTTTCGTTTTGTACTCACTCTAATACTTATCTTATTCAATTTATTATGGATTTTTTATTTTCAGTATCTCTCTAATCTAGTTTTTGCCTTGTTAGACAGATTAAGTACATTGATTAAAAAAATATCTCCTGAGACCTCATTTCTCGTTATTAAGAATTTAACAAACAAGAGAGATCGGACCAAAATATTGGTTTTTTATATAATTTTCATCTTAACCCTAATCACTATGTCCTCCACTTTAATTGCAATTTATGAAAAGAACGAGAGCGAAACTGATTTGTTCTTACAAGGGGCAGATTTACGTATTGCGACCAAAAATACATTTAAAAATTTTTCAACTACCCTTGAAAACATACCTGGAATTGAAGCAGTTACACCCATTCATCACAGTATTGGCCGAATAGTTGGAAAAGTATTAACTGTCTACGCTGTAGAACCAAAGTCCTACCTTGATATTGCATATTGGGATGAGGCACAGGTAAATGGGACTATTCAAAATGTCCTCCCTCGTCTAGAGTTAGATTCGCAGTATAACATTCTCATTTCTACAGAGATAGCAACTCGTTTGCATTATGAGATAGGGGATTTATTATTCCTTTCAGGATATCAAAATACACTTATCTTTAATCTGACAGTTCAGGGTATTATTGATACTGCGCCCGGTCTAGGTATTGCAAGCAGTCCTAATCCCGAGGTCGATCAAGAAACAGCAGGTTGGGTGATTATTCCCCTTGAACTTGCTCAAAGAAGATTTGACATCAATATTATCGAATTATTTTTGGGAAAGGTATCAGAAAATGCAAATTTAGA
>JAAFKL010000173.1 GCA_021399405.1 Candidatus Heimdallarchaeota archaeon
CCAAATATGAAAATTATAGTACCAAGTAAAATTTGCAATTCGGAATAGTATTTAATCATCGCATAGTCTTTGCGAATTTCATTATCTATTAGTTTCTCTTCAAGTATTAATTTAGGAGCAAAATTGGGTGTAAGTTTATTAAAAATAAAATCAACAAAAGTTAGTAATCGTTTCAATGTTGGTTTTTTTTCTTTTGTTTCTGGTTTTTCAACCAAATCAAGTGGTTTCTTTTCATTCATTTTACCTTCTTCCTTTGACATAATTATCACTCGCTCATTCCTTTAATTTTTCCAGCCCAAATTGCCTGACTTATCTGATCTGATTTTTCTTTACTCAGGAAAGGGAATTGATAGTGGAAGCCCACTCCTTTTGCATTAACAACCCTTCTGGGTCTTGATCTAATTAATTCAACGTACGCGTTACTCGCATTCCATGCAACTAAAATTGCAAATATAACTGACAAGCCAACTAATAGAGGACCCAGAATATCAAGATTGTTAACATATTGGTTTGTTGTTTCATCCTCCGAAACATTGGATTGGATGATGCCATAAATTAATCCCCATCCAACGAGATAAACAAACCATTTGCGGGTGTAATTCAGAAATGCGCGGAAAAACTCTGTTTGATTTAGTTGTCTACTTGTATAGGTTGAATGAACTTGATCTCGCAATACTTCTGAAACATACTCTTCAGATAGCATACCTAGTAGATATAACCAAATTGGTGGATCTTTCACATCTTGGAAAAATATCCGATCTTTGGTTAATAATAGCTTAGCATTAAACAAACTATAATATTTAACCCAGAGGGCAATAATTGCAACGATTCCAATTATAAAAGCAAGAACAGAAATTAAGGGACCTATGGCACCCAAATCAACGTTTGTTTCATTAGAATCAAGTGTTAGACCAGTTAGAATAAACCAAATTAGAAATATAATAGTAGAAATTACCAAAGTTAATTTTCTTCTAGGTACATTTCTGGATATACCTGTTTCGTAAATTATGTTCTCATTACGAAGTAGTAGATCATCAATTCTCAATGATAATGAGGTTAATTTTAGTTTTGAAGCAGCAACAAAATTAGTTTCTAAATTAATATCTCTTGATCTTATAACTTGGACTGTACGAATGATTTCACTTTCTTCCAAACGATTACTAAACAAAGTAGTCATCATTTGATTATCTGCCCCAATTAGTTCTCGAAGATATGTGGCTGGATTAGATAGTTGATGTCGCATTTTCCAAACTTCTCCTCCTTTGGTCAGTAAATTAAATTCAATATATGTTTGATTTATGAAGAAGGCAGAGATTACAATTATGAGTGCAAACAGAACCTTAGGTAATGGAGTTAAAGCATAATAAAAAATTGCAAAACTACCAAGTAATATAATTGTTAATAGTAGATAAATAATTGAAAAAATTCTTAATTTTTTGAATTGGAATCCTGACACATCATCTCTTTGAATATCAGAAATATGGAAAACCCTCTTACCAATTGAACCAGAGATGTTCTTTATCTCTTCAGCAAATATTATTCTCTTGTTGGTTATAACCATCTCATTTTTCATTGAAGAATATCTGACACCCACAATTGCAATAAATACATCAATTGTGGCGACCATAAGCCAATAAATAAGATCTGTACTAAAAAATGGACCCGGTTGGTTTACTCTAGTATAGATACGAAGGATACCAATGTATATTGCAAGTATTCCGATGAAACGATTGATATGTATTGTTCGCTGAATATCTGTTACGGTTTCAATCTCTTCATCCTCAAGCCATGGGAAATTCCAAGCCTTGTAATTTTTAGGAGGATCTACAAATTTTGTTTTATACATTTCTCGGTAACAATTTTCCCAAAATGATTTTTTTACTCCAGCTGAAAGTCGAAAATCCTTTCCATGTCTAACACGAATTTGCAGATGGTAACGTCTAGGGATTGTTATCAAGACAATAATAAGTCCTCCAAGTATTAAAAACATACCTAATACGGTTTGAGCTGTTTTTATACTATCCATTATATCAAGGGAAAAGGATTCGATGTTTTCACCTATTTTTGGTATCGCAGAATAAAAAGTCATACCCTTTAAAATTAAAATTAATGCTTCCAAAATATCTGGTAAATCAGATCTGCGTTCCCCACTCAGTCCTGATTTCAACAAATTTACCCCAAGATTAGTCGCAATGAATAACCCGATTAACAATAGTGTGTTGAATGCTCTAGGTCCAACTGTCATGCCTTCAATATGACCAAGGGGGAAATGATGTGTATTGGTAAAAAATGTCAATGGGCGTGGAAACAATTGACGAGCAATAATTTGTTGATTAGTTAATGTAAGTCTCCACCTTTCTCTGACTATATAAAATCCAATCCATAAAGATAAGAAAAACAAAATAGTTGAAATAATAGGGATTGGTATACTTGCTGTAAATATTACTAGTAGGATGAATTTCCAGATATTACGAAACTTCCAAACTCTGACAATTTTTTGATCAACAATATGTTCTTCTTTTGTAATTATGGCTACAGAATCTATGGCTTGTTGATCATCCGTCACAAACACATTTTTCCCCATTCTGTTTTAAAACATAGAGAATTAATTTTCTAATAAATTCAATTATGTCTACAGAATATGAACTGAAATTCATAATTTACTATCTTCATTCGATTTATTCTTCCAAATCTATTTAGTATTTGTCAAAAATAAAAAATCAGTAATGACATCATCAGTTTGCCCACACTGCGGAAAGGAAATAATAAGATCGAATCAATTTAGTCATACTTTCAAAAAATGGGCAACTCCCAGCTTAATTATTCTAATTTCATTAATGCTATTGGCATTAGATGTGACAGTGGATGGGGATATATCAGAATGGGAAATTGAATGGGCACATTGGGCTACAATTGGAATTTGGTTTATTTATATCCCAACTCAATTATTACGTACTGCTCCTATTTATGGATGGCTAATTATACCATTTGGAGGAGTGTTGATGTCAATATTTTTCTTTTTAGTAGATCGATCTAATGGAGGTAATGAGGGATTCTTACAACTGGATTGGGCTTGGTCTGTTATAATTCCTGTGTTTACATTTCTGGTTCTATTTCCGATAATATCACATTATGGAAGAGATGAGGTAACTCATTTAGATCAATTAGAGAGTCTAGTTGAATCTCTAGTTTCTGGAGATAATTTACATGACTGAGTTACTCAAGGAAGAATATCAGGTTGAAAAAGTACCTATAGTTAGAAGGAATTCTTTCTGGAGATCTTTGAAAATTTATTTATCTAATGAAAGTAAATTATTGTTCCAAGGCTTACAATCCGCATTTGCAGATCCGATAATATTGTTAGGAAGAACGGTGTGGCCAAAATCATTAGATAAGGCCATCAGACCACAAGCACAATGGTTTGATATTAAACCTGAGAAACCAAACGGAATCGCAATTTTATTAGCTCATGGCTTTGGGGCAACCCCTGAAGTATATGAAGAATTAGCACCGGTTATTGCGAAAGCAGGTTTTTATGTTCGTGCAATTCGGATAAGTGGCCATGGAACTTCACCTGGGCATTTAGCTACTACCTCAGGAGCAGACTGGTTGGCATCGGTTGCTTGGCATTATAAAGAGACAGCAAAAGATTACGACAAAATTTATTATTTGGGACATTCATTGGGTGGTACGTTGGGTTTGTTGTTATCTACAATATTCCCTATTGATAGAATCATAGTCATGTGCACACCTATTAAATTGAATATTCCACCTGCAAAATTTGTCAGACAAGCATCAATTATTGTAAAATATTGGCCAAGATCTAAAAGAAGGAAAAATGAAATTAAAGAACTTGGTACAGCACATTATGATGTTTCACCCCTCTATGCAATAGCAGGAATATTTGAGGTCGGAAAAGTATTAGTCTCTCGTAAACATTTGTTGAAAACACCCGTTCTCTATATTAGTGCAAAATACGATGCAAGATCCTTACGTGATCAACCAGAAATTTTCAGAAAATATCTTGATGAAACAACTGTTGAATTCAAAATGGCAGAGAATTCAAGACATCCGGTCCTTGAAGGTCCAGATATGCCACAGATCACTGATTGGATTATGGATTGGTTTTCCTGATAGCTATATATTTCTCAATGATTGTGTCCACTTGAACAACCAGCACCAGGTTCAGGGGCTTCAATTTCCTTTAACTCACCAGAATTAAACGCATCAACTATTTGCTTTAGGGAATTATTTGCGTCAACACCATATATTGGAACATTATAATTTTTTAATTTTGTATAGGGACGTTCACACATATGAACTGCTAATATTGCATCTGCTCCACTATTAATTGCGATGTCCCAAGGAAGATCTTTACCTCCAAAATGATGATTGGTGTTAGGAATTAAAGTTGTTTTTGCAGTATTACTTTCAACTAAAGCGTAGAAAGGAACTCTACCAAATGATTTTGCAGGGTAAAGATTCTCCAAATTAACATTTTCTTGATTAATTAATTGCTCTCCAACTCGTATTGGGAAATATAATTTCACCATAATTACTATATAATTTATATTATTTATAATAATATGGTTCGAAGAAACTGAATTAACAAATAATAAAACAATTAGAATAGATTTACCATTGTAGCGATTGCATTTTTAATTCGAAATTTTAATGGTAAGTAACAAGTTTCATTAGAAAATTAATTTTCATTCATCTATTGATAAATTTAGATGAGCTAACTAATCTGCTAAAGAATCTAGTCAAAATTAACTCGGTAAATCCCCATCTGGATACTAAAGCGGAAGGGGAAGCAACAATCGCTGACTATTTGGGAGATTATATGAGAAAGATGGGATTACAGGTGTTTTTTCAATCGATTTCGCTTGGAAGAAAAAACGTTATAGGAATTTTGAAAGGTAAAGGAGGAGGTAAGACCTTGATGCTGAATGCACATACAGACACTGTATCCTTAGAAAATATGACAAATCCGCTAACCCCAATAATTGTGGATGGGAAATTGTATGGTCGGGGTAGTTATGATATGAAGGGTGGATTAGTCTCATGCATCATGGCGATTGACTCTATTATCAATTCTGGTCAATTGCTGAAAGGGAATATCATATTGGCATTAGTCGCGGATGAAGAATTTTCAAGTGTTGGAACAGAGGAACTATTGAAAGAATTTTCTGCTGATAGCGCAATTATTTGTGAACCTACTAATTCAGAAATCATAATTGCTCATAAGGGATTTGTCTGGGCAAACATAGAGATATTTGGAAAAGCAGCTCATGGGAGTCGTCCTGAGGAAGGGATAGATGCAATCGTCAAGGCAGGTAAAGTGTTACTTGAATTAGAACAATTGCAAAATGTGGAGTTACAAAAGAAAAAACATCCTTTGCTGGGTTCACCTTCAATTCATGCATCAACTATTCAAGGAGGTTTAGGATTGAGTACATATCCAGATTATTGCAAGATTGAAATTGAAAGGAGGACATTACCGTATGAAGATGACAAAATTGTAGAGACAGAATTACAAAATATTATTGATAATATAAAATTGGAAGATGATACTTTTGAGGCAAAATTGAATATGGTATTCTCGAGATCAGGGCTGGAAGTGCCTGAAGAGGAACCCATTGTGCAAATCGTCTCACAAGCGCGTATTAATCTTATGTCTAAACATGGATTTGCAGGAGAATCGTTTTGGATGGATGCGGCTTTATTATCTGAAGCAGGAATCCCAACAGTTGTAATAGGGCCAAATGGGGAAGGTGCTCATGCTGCAACAGAATTTGTTGAAATAAATTCAGTAGCTGAAATTGCTGAGATACTAGAAGATGTAATTATTAATTATTGTGAACTTGCTTAATTCCGATCAAAATTTTAAATCTGACATAATGTGAATGTGCTTGTTTGACACAATTATCTATATCTAAGTATAATCCCTAATATTGGTATGAAAAAGATATCAAGCTTATTTCTAGGTTTATTATTATTACAAGTGGTTAATTCACCAGTAAACAATTCTGCGGATGCTGCAGCCAAAGTTACTTATTCGAATTATGACATTCAAAAAGATCAATGGACCAACGTTACATTATTTCCTAATTCCTACTCTATCAACTCAGATTTCGTATTGTATGACCAATTACAAGGGGAATTTTTGAATAGTCCATGGGATTTAATTGTAGATAAAATTGAGGAGGAGAATTTCTTTTCATTAGAAATTTCAGCAACTGAGCCTATCGCAGAAATTAAAATGGATTATTTAGGTGATTCAAATACAATAACTTTTGATAAAAATGTCTCAAACATTGATGGTCTGTTAGGAATATTAGAAAATATTCACCAAAGATTGACTGGGGGATATAATGATGTGTTCTATTGGGTAACTGATCTAACAATCGGAGTCATGGAAAGTTATCCTGAACAATATGGAATTACTGCAAGCTTTCAAATGGCAAACGGGCTATTTTCATCTGTAACTGATGAAAATGTTACTTTAATTGTTGCTGATTACGACATAAACGCTCAATATATTGTGGATCCAAATGGGAACATAACCTATATTGCAAGAGAAAAATTAACGATGGATGTTAGTGGAGAAACCGTTAAAATTCAGTTTGCTACTTTTTCCGTCGGTGTAAATTATAGTCCATCTGACTTGTATTTCTATGTGATTTTAGAAAATGGGGTATTTTTAATGTCATCAGCTCAACATACTCTACCAGTTCCAGGTATTTCAAGTTTAGATATATCAGGCATTCAGGTAACCCAGCATGATATAAATTCCAAAGTTGATGAAGATACTGAGAATTTGGAATTACCAATACTATATCTTTGGTTTGTTATTCCACTTTTTGTTGTTCCTATAATACGAAAACATTATAGATAAACTGCTATTGCAAGAGGAGTAAGACAATATTAATAAAAGACTTAATACACCCTTTATCGTATATTCAAACAATTAATATAGTCGAATTATGTACATATAATTGATAGCCATGGCAATATTACCAAATACTGAAATTTATGTGATTATTTTGATCCTTGGATTGGCCTATTTTCTTCTTTCAGCCTTTTTAAATTTCGAAATTTTACTGGGACATTATTCATTGGGTCTTCCATACGCGATGGTAGGATGGGGAATCATTGGATTACTTACAATGAGTGAGCCAACTTCATTTTTATGGGGATTTATGTTAATTTGGGTTTCAATTACTGGGATTTACCTTTATATGTCATCTTACACTTCATCATATGAGAAATATTATCTCAAATCTGCTGTTGTCACGATCCCGATAAAACCTGATAAAACAGGTGAAGTAAAAGTTGCAAGAGGAGGAGGATTTGATTTTCTACCTGCAAGAGCAAACAATCTTGTTAAACCAATTTCTAAAGGTGAAAGTGTAAGAATAATCGAATTAGAAGGGATCAATGCAATTGTTTCAATTAATTACAAAGAAATTGAGTTAGAAAACACATTTTCTAAATTTTATAACCAAGTGGCGAGGATTGTAAGGTTGCTAACAATAAAATCAAAATATTCGGGTGCATGTGTAGTGTGCTATGGTAATGTGAAAGGAAGTAAAAATGCTGTTAAATGCCCTTCATGTGATTCCGTTGCCCATTTTGAACATTTGAAGGAGTGGATAAATATACATTCCAACTGCCCCAATTGTAGATCCAGTCTCAAATTAGAAAAATCGAAAATTATGCTTGCTAATTAAAATTTACAAATTATCAAGAACATGTTGTGATTTTGTAAATAATGCTTCTTGATGTTTGAAGGATATTGGGGTCACAGCAATTTTCTTCTCATCATGAACGACAGAAGCATCGGCACCTGGTGTGAAATCAGATCTTCTAGAACCCCAAAGCCAATAATATTTATCACCTTTCGGATCCTCTCTTTCATATAATGAGTTATTGTATTTGTAAGTCTCAGGTTCTACCAATACAATTTCGGTCTCTTCATTTAAATCATCAGGAAAATTAATATTAACAAAAATTACCTCTTCCCAAAATTGATCATCGACCAATTCGATGAATTTTTTTGCAATTTTTATTGATAATTTACCTGCTAGATCTATATTTCCTGGGATTTGATTGGAATGAAAATACATTTCAGGTGTATCGATGGAAAAGGCAAAAGAAGGAATATTTTTCATACCAGCTTCCATGGCTACGGCACATGTACCACTGGTTAATATTGAATGGATACTTGTATTTTCTCCTGCATTCAATCCAGAAAGAACTACATCAGGCTTTCCTTTTAGATGTTGAAATATTATTACAGAATCAGCTGGAACAGTGTTAAAGGTCATAGCAGGAATTCCTGAAACGGTTTGTGCTTCAACAACTCTAATTGGTTTGTGAAAAGTAAGACCCTTTCCTGATGCAGTCTGCTGCGATTGAGGACAGATTATTGTAGAGTCACCCCATTCCTTTGCATACTTGGCAATTACATCTATACCAACACTGTTGATTCCATCATCATTGGATACGAGAATATTCAAATTAAGTTACCAATCGATGAGATAAACCCGATAAAATAAACTCTATGACAAGATTAGAGTTAGAGGTTAATAGAATTTAATTATCTCATTCAAACGCGTATGCTATATCCGATTTGATTTTTATCCATAGAAATGATTATGTCAAAATTTCATTATGCTGCTTGTTTGAATTGGATTAATTTTGATAATTCAGCAATTGACTCAATGACATCTAAATTGTATCTGCGAAGAATGCTAATTATTGAACTCAATTTGACTAAATCAATATCTGTAGATTCAAGTATTGCTTCATTCCTTTCTAACCAAATTGGAAAGGTTTCTTGGTTATAATCATTTATGAAATCGATTTTTCCAAGTAACAATTCCATTTCATCAGTATCAATTCCTGGGTTCATTCTTTTTATCAATTCACGAAGACCCTGTGATCTTAGTATGGGATATGTAGGGGTCCCATCGTAATCGGTTACAGAAATGACTCGTGCGGTCCTTCCATAATAAGTAACTCTTTGGGATGTTCCTCTCATCATGTAACCAGCTGTTCGAATATAACCAGCTGCTTCCAATTTATCAAGATGGAAATATAGGCTAGCTCGTTTGAGTCTAAACTTTTCTGAAAGAAGTTTTTCCACTAAAATGGGATTGATATTATCTAATATTTCCTTAGCTGTTAAGAGATATCGAATTTGTGTGTTCCCATCTTTCTTCTTATCCTCAATACCCTTACGAATAATTTGAAGGATAAGAGAGCGAATTAGACTTCCCTTCTCCATTTTTCCGCCTTTCTCTTCAAATAGTTTGTTTGACAAATCACTCGAAATCAATTTCATTATGGGAATCGATTTCCAATAATCAAATAACATTTCTTTAGTTAATTCACCACTTTTGTAATCATCTCGATTATATTTATCTATCATCCCTTGGGGAATATGGTGAACTCCAACCAATTTGAAATTCAGGTATTTTGCTAATTTTTCCAATCCCCGTCCAACCACAGGATTGAAACGATACATTATCCCCAAAAATCCCGATAATTGTCTCATATCAATATCTACATCAAATATTCCAGATCCTGCATCGATACTCCAAGCTTCAAAAATTCCATAATCATAGAATTGTAAAGTTTCCAAACTTTGCAAATCTTTAATAATCGTTTCCCTATCAGAATCAGGATTCATTACGGCAATAAGATCTACTAATTTCTCACTTTGTATGATATCATGATAACTATGGTTTTCCTTTCCTCCAGCGGTAACACACACTTTTGAGGATCGACCATAATATGTAGTAACTCTCTTACCTGATGGAATTTGAGCTACTATTTCAACTAACTCGCTCTTTACTAAATGATTAATATGAAAATAAAGATTGGATTTCTCCAATTTAGTTTCATGCTTGATATTGATTGCTTCCGAAATTTCTTTTGCAGAGAGTGCATGCCTAATTTCAGACTTCTCAGAAATAGGATTAATGTCGGTAAACCCATCAGATAGTACATCAATAATTAACATACGAGCTTCTGCATTAAATATTGCTTTGAACGTTTTTACATCTAAAACTTTGACTGTAGGTGTTGTTTTCCAAAATTTAAATAATTTTTCACTAAATTCCTTATCTACAGATTGTAATGACATAAATCACGTTTTCCTCGTACTATATTGGGTTTTGTGATTTATAAGTATTAGGTTTAATTAAGCGAATTATCACTATGTTTAATAATTTACTGACTATTTTATTTATCATTTATACTCTTTATTAAACTATTTACTTCATAAGTTATTACAATAAATTCATAGCATATTTATTCTTGTGAATTGATCACTGACTAATTATTATGTTTAAACAAATTATGGTATTATTACAAAAACTCCGTTTTAGAGCTTCATATGAGGTTTCAGCATACAATATTTACTTAGATGATTTTTATTGTTAATAACTCACTGACTATTCTATATAGGACAATTCATTATCTTTATATAGATGGAGATTACTATTATATTATGGTGGAAAAGAATAATGTCAACAATCGACTGACTATTTCATCAACAACTAAATAAGGTGGAAAAAATTGTACAAAGTAGAAATAAAACAAAGACGCAGGAAAAATAATGGACCTCGTCACTTCACACAAGTAAATACTAAGAAAGTAACTCGAAATAATATTCGAGAACAATTGTCTAACGCTCATAAACAACATGTTGTGAAAGACGATACTACAAGGAAGTATAATATGGTTGACAGTGTTAATGTCACTCTCGCCTTATACTATTCTAGAAAAATATTTTAGGAGGAAATAAATATGGCAACACGAACTACAAACAAAAAAATTCAATTGACTGGATGGCCTTCATTCAACCAAGTATCAAAGATGATCGCAACTCTATTAGAAAAAATGAATAACATTTTTTCAAGTAGCGATGATAACATATCTCAGACATTGTCCGAAATAAGGGAAGAACAGCTTACCAAATTTGATAGTGGACTAATGACAATGGGCTACTTATATTCCAGAAGAATTTAATCTTCATTCATTGACTACTCCGTATTTTGCCAACTTTTCTTTTTGAAGCCATGAATAGTTGGCATTCTACTCTTTGTTTGATTTTGTTTTTGGGTTAAATTCATCAATGAACCAATTTAATGCAAGTACACCATGTATTATAATCAATAATATTTGTGGAATAAAGTAAGTGGTTAATTTTTCGGGAGTATCATCATCTTGAGACTTAAACGTCATAAATATCAGAAAATACTGAACAAAAGAAGCTAATACAATTTGAGTCGAATGATTTATCCGATCTTCATTACTTTGATAAAGCATCCATGCAGATTTAAAAGCATAGAAAAACGGAATGAATAAAATAAATGACCAGGGAAAGCTAACAACTGCAATTTGATCCGAATTAAAAATATCTTTAGGAGTATATTGTGTAATTATCATCCAAGGTAACAGATAGGATTTCTCCGTAATAGGACCATAGTATCTCAATGAAGTTTCTGTTTTAGAATAAACTGGTACAAAAAGAATAATGAACCAGGTGATAAATGCTACACTCTTTCTTAATCCCTTATCCAGATTTTTGTCGACAAGTTCAGGGTTAGCAATTGTTACAGACACTAAATCTCACTATTTATACTTGATCTATAATAACATCGATTGTTAAAGAAGTGAATTGCTAAATCATAGAGGATATCCCTCGAAATGATTCGTGATGTTAATATAAACTAGGGACATTATCCCTCATAGAATACATTTTTAATATCATAGACAAAGAAATATCTATCCTTCCTAATTTACAACACAAGGTTGTCAATACTAGAAAAATTCACGTGATACTGATTATTCTAATATTATATTCAACCAGCAACAATTTTCAATCAAGTGCAAATCTCTTTAATAATATTAATGTGCAAGATTCTGAGAGTGGAAGCCGTAGTGTGTCCGATGATCCATTTGACAACTCATTCACAAGCAGACATTTACATCAGGTTGTAAATTTAGGAATACCTGACAAATATACAAACTTGGATTATTCAGAAAGGAAATCCAGCACCACAGAGGAATTTAATTCTAAGATAATTTCGAGTAAATATAATTTCCCAAATAATATCACTATTAGCATAAACAACATCCTATCATCAATTCAGATCATCAACGCACCAGGTACAATAATATCTAATTTAAATTTATTAAACACATCAATTGAACTGATGAATAGTCCAAATAGCTTGATCATGAATAATCGAATCCATAATTTATCTAATACCTCTGCATTGTCTGCGATTTCAATTACAAATAGTAGCAATACCAAAATTTTGAACAATATAATTGAGGATAGCTCATCCTCAGATGGAGAAATGATGGGGATACTGGTTAATAGTAGCTTGAACGTTGAAATTCATAATAATACGATAAATAATTTGAGTTCTGAAATTAACAACAATCTCACTTCAATCTCCCTAGGGATATTAATCTCCAATTCGACTTATTCTAATATTACTAATAATCAAATTACCAATATTTTTGGAGTTTCAACTTCAGCAATAGTTATTGAAAAAGGAGAACATAACAGAATTACTTCCAATATCATTTCAGATATCGAAACATTTTCTACTGATAGATCGGAATCATTTGGGATTCTGTTGGTAAACACATCGAATAATTTAGTTGAAAATAATAATTTACAAAACATATTTGCTAATAACTATAAAGCTCGTTCATTTGCATTTGGAATATCCCTCACTGGAGTTAGCGATTCATATGTAATTGAGAATAATATTAGCGTTATTGAAGCAATTGCAGACAGACCGGATTCTTTTGGTATTCATCTGGCTAGTTCAAGTCGAATAGAAATTAAGGGGAATTATATTGAAAAAATATTTACACATAGTGATATCGAGAGGAGAGCTTTCTCCACAGGTATCTATATGAGTCATTCCGATAATCTGATCATTACACAAAATTCGATAACAAAGATAATAACAGAAGGTAGAGCTTCATACGCAATTTATGCTGATAATTCAAATATGATTGAGATATCCAATAATTTAATTTATGATCTATTTAGTATCTCCAAATATCAAAATACTGCTGATGGGATAATTATTAGGATAGTAAATAATTTAATTATTTCTAAGAATAATATCTCTGAGATTGAATCATTAACTATTAACGATGGTAACAATTTAGCGATTCCCTCAGCTATTGGGATACTTGTGGATAATATCATAAACTCAACAATTACCAAGAATTATATTGAAAATATTAACTCAATTGGAAATGCGATCCCAACTGATTCTATTGGAATTCTAGCATCATCAAATCAATACGCTACAATCCAAAATAATACAATTTCAAAGATCTATTCGAATAAATACGACAGTTTCTCAATTGGGATCACATCACATTCTTCATCTAATTTAAAGATTATTGAAAATAAAATAGATAAAATTCAATCCGACTCAAATTCGATTTTAATGTATCAAGCATTTTCAAAACATGTTTCGGTATCGGATAATTCAATAATTATCAGCGGAGATGGTGAAAAGATCAATGGAATTTATTCTGTTAAGAATTTTAATGAAACTGTTCTTAACAACAAAATCACCTCAAATCATCAAATAATTGGTGCACCTGCAATTTTTGTGTCATTTAACGAATTATTTACAGTGTTAAATAATAATTTGAATGATGTAATTAATAATTCAATAGGAATTGTAATTAGATCAGGTAACAACGGAATTATTCGAGGAAATTATATTACGAACTTCCTTTTATGGATGCAAATGACTGTGGATTCTATTTCAGTCGCATGTGACGCAAATAGAATTGATAATAATATCCATGAAGAATGTATTGTTGGTGAATTCCATGATTTAGTGAGTCTAGAAAATGAAATTCAAAACAATTTTGTTACGGATAATTTTGATGATATCAATACAAACAATGAATTTCAATTTGAAAACCCAGAGGGTAATAGTGGATCATTATTTGTTTTATTTATTATATTACCAATTATCCTTGCTGCTATCAGTTCAGTCTTAGTTAAACGAAAACAAATCAAGGGAATGTTTGTTGAATTTGAATAATTATTAATTATTAATAGTTAAAAAATCCTTTTCCGTTTTTTCTTCCAAGTCTTCCTGATGATACCATCCTTCTTAGTAGAGGTGGAACACGATATTTGGAATCTTTAAATTCGGAGTAAAATGCTTCATGAACGTGTAAGGCAGTATCTAATCCGATTAAATCAAGCAATGCCAAGGGACCCATAGGGTGGCCTAATCCTAATTTAACTGCTTTATCTATGTCTTCTGCTGATCCAACACCTTCATCTAGGGCAAAAACTGCCTCATTCATCATGGGTATGAGGATCCGATTAACAATGAATCCAGGTGAATCTTTTGCAACAACAAGTTCTTTGCCAAATTTCGTTCCTACAGATTTTGTTAATTCAAGAGTTTCTTCACTAGTTCCAATTCCTGTAATAATCTCACATAGTTTCATCATAGGAACAGGGTTGAAAAAGTGCATTCCAATGAATCGTTCTTCCCTGTTTGAACTTCCAGCCAGAAGTGAGATCGATAATGTTGAAGTATTCGAAGCAATGATTACATCATCATCAAGATATTTATCTAATTCTTGGTATAACTTCATCTTGATCTCAATGTTTTCAAAAACTGCTTCTATTACAAAATCGACACCTTGAGACGCTTTTTTCAAATTAGTAAATCCAGTAATTTTAGCTAGAGCCTCAGAAACTTGTTCTTCGGTAATTCTGCCTTTTTTAATACCACGATTCAGATTCTTTTCAATGGCTGCTATACCATTGTCGATGAATTCTTGTTTAATATCATATGCGATTACTTCATATCCAGCTTGTGCAGCCACATGAGCAATTCCATTACCCATGACTCCAAGTCCAAGGACTAATATTTTTTTTACTTCTCTTGCCATATCACATTCCTATATTGACGATGATTTTTGTACTTTTACATTCTTATTCTGCTAAATAGATACAAAGACTTGAGGTCTATAATTTCTTCTTATTTTTAGTAAAGTGCATCATACATCAGACTGGTTAAGTTCAAAGTGATGTACTGTTTTGAATTCAAAACCGTATCTCTCATAATTTTGTTCTTTCAACAAAACATCATCACGGATATACACTTCGAGGAGATCAATTTTATGAATTTTACAATCATTTACACTTTTTGCTATGAGTAAATCTTTCAGAAGGAAATCGTTTGGATCTAACATATCAAGAAAAGATAATATTGCAGTGTTTTTGTTCCACCGGGTCCTAACAACCATTGCGTGACCTTGGATTTTTGTATCTTTAATCAAAATTGTTTGTGAAACAATTTTATCAGGATTCTCTTTCAAATACTGAAAGAATGAAGTCAATGAATTCTTGGATATATTTTCATTATTAACCAAAAAATCAATTAGCTGTGATTCAAGATCAAATAAATGAGGGAGTTTCAAAAATGACGGTCTTGAATCTAATCCCTTTGCTAGGATTTGAAATTCCAAAGTTTCTCTATTTCTATAACCTTTTGGCAATTTGATTTTATCTATATGAAGTCTACTAGCTAAGCGTTCACTGTCTGTATGACTAAATCCAAATCTTTTGAGAGAATCAAACAGAATCTTATTATTTTTGTGAAAATCAGTTTCAATATGACTAATCCCTTTTTGTTTGAATGTGTCAATTACTTGTGAAATAAGAGTAGATGATGTGTTTTCCCCTTTATCAATTTGAATATGAATAGGCATTGAATTCTGATCCAATGGTTGATTAATTAGAAATGATGCAGGTATGTAGCCGATCCATGCATCTTCATAAAAATCATAGTATAACTTGAAAGGGTTGAAAGAGCTTTTGTATAACTCATCCATCGAAACAGATTGTTTTCCTTCTTTAGAATTACTAATCAGCAACATCGGATTTATTAAGCTCCTCAGGAAACAATATCAGTGTTAGTAATAAAAAAATTTCCTTAATTATATTAAAGCTTAAAACAAATTTAAGATTTTTTATTAACCCATTAAATTAGTAATTTTCTTGCACTCGGAAAATCTATAAGTAATGTTGATAGGATATTTACTTCTTTAGAATCAAAAAATAAATCTAAGTGAGGAATCCTTTTGAAGGTTCAAGAATACCCATTAGTGTGGTTGTTAATCTAGATCAAAATCCAAGTCGAGCAGTACAATCTAATCGCTGGGTTAGGTATGCTAATAGGCCTGCTTTAATGATATTACTATTTTTTCTGGGTTTAACAATTGGTCTGTATTATTACATTGGATTAAATTTCTTGTTAATTTTGTTCCTCTTTTATTTATTGAGTCCGATGATACCTGCTGTAAACTTAGAATCAAAATGGCAGAAAGCAACTCAAAATGGGGATTCATCAAGTTCAATAATGTACGATGTGGTTAAGAAACATAGGTTCACATTTATTATGGCCGGAGTAGTTTTGTCATTTATTCAATTATTAGTGGGGATTTTTCTGAAGTTCCTCGTTTTCAATACTACAATCGTTGAGGGGGAAATTTACAGAGTTGAATACGATGTAAACTTAATCTCTTTGTTAGTGTTTATTTTTACAACCATTTTTATCGCTACCTACGTTACAGCAAGTTTCTATAGAATACGATCAGAGGATTATACTACTGGTGAAAGATATAACTACATTTCCTCACCTTCACAAGTCACTTTATTATTATCATATGCTTTTGTTGGAGTCAATATTGATTTTGCAATCCTCTGGTTCGCTCATTCTATGAATAAAATCAATCCTGCGAGTTTTGAGCAAATCCCATTAGAATATCTTACTTCAGGTTTGATTATTCCATTACTTATTATGAATTTAATATTTTTCCCTACAGCAATTTTTGTGGCAGGTATAATACCATCATTAATTATGGGGAGTATTTATCGTAAACCAACGAGGGATCAAACTAGGGATTGGTTACGAAAATTAATTCCGTTTGTATTTTTTGTAACTATCATAACTGTGGCAATAATTAGGATATCGTCAAATGTGGAAAACAACGATATAATTAATTTAATTCATTCGATTTTACTTGCGTTTCCAATATTTTTAATCATTTATATTGCAAATAAATATCCAGTTTCAGGTAAAATGTGTCCAACTTGTAATCTTCTCATGGATAAAAATGAGTATTGTCAAGCATGTAGTGAAGGGGAAGCTATCCCCATTAGAATTAATTTCATATCGAAATTACAACATCCATATTGCCCTTCGTGTGGTACTATATGGAGTACGCTTTCAAGAAAATGTGTAAATACTAAGTGTAACTACACAATTCTACTATCATGTGAAAAATGCTCTCAAACGTTAAATCCCCTTTGGGATAGATGTAATGTATGTGGAGAGAAAAGAAAGCCTATTCCTCTTTTAGCTTTGCAATCGCCAGGATCACCAAGCTATGCACGGAATCAAGCATTTTTGATGATTCTTGTTTCTTTCCTAATCCCGGCAGTTATACTCCAAATTACGATTATTATTAACATTTTTTCACGAGTTAATAATCAAATTTACCCAAAAACAGCACTAGAGGCTGTTAATGATGATATTGGGAGGGCAATATTGTTATTGATTACGATTATAGCAATATTTACAATAATACTTGCTTCATTTGATGATCGAAAAAGACCAATGATGTTAGTTGCAAACAGAATAGCAACATCAGCAGGATCCATTTTAATTTCTACTGCATTTTTAGTACTATTTTTCTTTACATTAATGAATCTTTTTACACAAGGATTTGATGGATTATTTTCAAGAATAATAACCCTGATATTTGCTTTAATGATGGCTTTGAGTTCAACTTACAATTATTACAAATCACTAATTCAGTTTAGACCAATTGTCGGTTTTGATCCAACCATAGCCTTGGATAAAATAGGAGGTTAATTAAGATGGGAGATTTCAATAAGGGTAGTAAAGTAAATATTGTTTCTGAGAAAATTAGAGACCGTATGAACATTAAAAGCCAGCCAAGTATCAATCCAAGATTGAAAATTAAAAGTTACAAAAACAAACCTAACACTTCAGTTTCCATAAATTCAGGAGCAGTAATTTTATCCATAGGATTAATTGTTGGTTTATCTATCCCTGCAATGAATTTCGAAGCTGTGTTAGGTTTTTCAAAATACGACAACCAGGGAGGAATTAGTTCTAGTCGTGCATACGATGGTTTGGCAATATTGTTTATAGAATTTATCCTATCAATATTTGTTGAATACAGATATATTGCGGGTACACTAATCATCGGTTGGTTTTTAGGAGGATTAATTGCCGCCTTATTATTTGAGGAGGAAGGTAAAAGAGGTCCATACTATAGTGCAATCATTTCTGTGACTATGACTATGACGATATCTTTCCTTTTAGGGATTATTGTGCTTACTCTGAACAAAGGAGTTTTTGATTTCGATTTAGTATTTATACCTATGATTGGAGCGCTAGTCTTAAGTTTGTTTTTGACGGTTATATCCATACCGCTAATTGTTATTGCCATGATTGGGTATAGAATAGGGAGTATGATAACAAATGAGTGATCCTAAGAACACAAATGGACTGAATTTGAAGAAATTCATGAACAAGAAGAATTTTCTACTTACCGTTTCAGTCGTTGCTTTCATTGGTGCAATACTCTATATGCAGATTGGATCTAGTGAAAATTCACGATATGAAAATGCTGAACGTCCAGTAGGTCTTCAAGAAAACCCACGATCATTTGATGTACCAAATCAAGGAAATTCTACTGCACCGGGTGGATTTAACGTTTCGAGTGATTTTGAGGCTTTACCAAGATTTGATGTTCCTGCGGATATTGCCGCTCAACTTCCTGAAAGTTTTGGAGAAGGAGGATATGGAGGATTACCAGATATAACAACACCTGTTGATCCCGAAGATTTTCAAGATCCAACCGGGGAAGGAGGTTATCAAATCCCAGGTGATATTGTACCACCAAGTTGGGTGGATCCGACAGAAGACCCTACGAACAATGGAACCGTTGGGGGACCGGGAGGAGGACCAACGCCTCAACAACCTATTTTTGATCCCCAAACTGGAAGTTCAGATACTGGAAACAATGTCACTCTTGAAGAAAGGAGTGATAAAGCGAGAAATTTACCAAAAATTGAATTTGTTGATTTAAGCTTTATCAATTTCAATTTTATTAATATCTCTAATCTAAAAATCGCAATACAAGTTAACTCCGTATTATTCTTGTCGCTTCTTATTATGCCAGTATTTATCATGAATAAAATCGTTCCAAACTTCGTTAAGAGATTAGATGATTTTGATCATAATAAAAGTAATCTTGATACTTTGTTTGTGATGCCAAAACGGAATCTTGCGGCTCTTAGGCGTAAGAAGGATCGTGTACGAAGGTTACTAGTATTCAAAGATCATGTTGATGAATTGATTGAACGCTCTCAAATAAGACTCGAGAGAAAAACACCATCGCACACCATTATTATTGGATATCATGAATTGGATAAAGCATTTAGTGAATTCTCATCTTTAATCCGAACAAAGGATATTACTCCATTAGAACACTCCCACAAACATTTTGAAACTGGGGAAATCGAAAATACAATATTGGAAAAAATTGTTGATTTGTTTTACCTAACAAGGTTTGCCACTTTAGAAATTACAAAAGGTGATGGCAATAAGTTTATCCAATATCTAGATCAACTAGTCATAGATAAAGCGAACATTGCTGAAAAATTGAAATCAATTGAACATGAAATAAATGAAAATCTGTATGATATGAATTGAGGTGTACTATTGAATCAACAAAGAACTCAAGCTTGGCTATTATTATTTATAATTCTTGGCTCATTATTGACTTTCGCATCAATTCCTTATACTCCTGCTCACTCAATATATAATGAAGATTGGAATGGAGCTTCTCTGTTTAGAAATAGCATCGAAACAACATATAATTATTCAACATCAAGGGTACTTGTTAGCCCAATTATTTTAGAATCTCCAAACAATATTTCTGTCATGATAATTATTGGCTCGGAACGAAAATACAGTGATGCAGAGAAACAGGCATATGTAAATTTTGTAGAATCTGGGGGATCATTAATTATGTTTGAAGATTTCGGTCCTAGTAAATTTATTGTAAACAGATTTGGTATTACCTTCTTAAAAGGTAAAATTAAGGAATACAATCCCTCATTATATGTGAACAGACCTTCCCAATTATTTATACGAGATATCATTGTTTCCCAATTCTTTCCAGATTTAAATATCAGTCCATTATTGGGTTCAGATGTGGCAGCTGTAATAGATCTCAATGGTTTTGCCGATGGGAGCACATTTCCAATCCTTGCTTCTTTTCCAAGTGCATTTCTAGATTACAATAACAATGATGTAGTTGATGGTAATGATTTTGCTTTCTCCAGCGGAATACCTATTGGTGTATTCAAAAAAATAGGGAATGGGACTGTGACTGTAATTGGAGATTCATCGATACCTCTCAATCAATATTGGGAAAAAGAAATATCAATAGTTAACCCCGAAACTCAAACACAGACAGTGTTTACATTATCTAATGCGTTTTGGTCGACCGTGCTAGTTGGTTATATTGCTGGAATTACCAACACTACAAGTGTAGTATTTGACGAAAGTCATCAAGCAATTTCTGTCACATCGGCTGCAGGATTACTGAATTTGGTTGCTGGGACTTGGGTGGGTCTGATAAACACCGCAGCAATTGCTCTGGGAATACTAACCTTAGCTCTGGTATTCACTGGAGTAAATTTCAGATCAAGGATTAAATCAAGAATTCTATCTCGTAAAAGAAGAATGCACATAATTGCAAATGGTGAAGAACCATTGATTAGTCATCCCACTTTAGCTGAGCGATTAATTTCAGAACAATATATTTTGTACCAAGTAATGGGCGAAAATTATATTCATGTAGCTAATTCTAATTTAATCAAGAAACTTGAAGAAACTGGGAAAGCAGAACAATTTCTTAACGAAATTAAAGAAGAATATGGTCAAGATCTAAAATCACCAAGTTCATTTCAACAACTCTTAGATTTGCATGTTAAACTGCAAAAATTTATTGAAGAAAACAAAAACAGACTTCTTTAGAGGGACAAGTTTTTTTGTTTTCAAAGAGTGCCTAAGTTATAACTTACTTTTTATTTTAAGAGGGTAATATTTTGGATGTAGAAGAAATCAAAAACTTGAACCAGAAAATACTTGCAGAGACAAGAAAACGATTGGTGGGGTTTGACACTTACATTAATAATATGGCAATTTGTCTTTACGCCGATGGACATATTTTGTTAGAAGGAAATCCAGGAATCGCAAAGACGCTTGCGGCTTCAACATTGGCAGAGATACTTGGAATGAAATTTGGTCGAATTCAATTTACACCAGATCTGATGCCTTCCGATATTACTGGAGTAAATGTATTTAATCAAAAAACCTTAGAATTTGAATATATCGAGGGGCCTGTATACAATAATTTCTTGCTTTGTGATGAAATTAATCGATCGCCTCCCAAGACCCAAGCGGCATTGTTAGAAGGAATGCAAGAAAGACAAGTTTCGGTTGAAGGAGTTGCTCGAAAATTACCAAATCCCTTTATTGTTATTGCAACTCAGAATCCACTTGAGCACCAGGGAACATATAACCTACCAGAGGCTCAAATAGATAGATTCTTGATGAAATTATTGATGGATCTACCATCCAGAGATGTAGAAAAAACGATGCTACGATTAAAGGATGATGATTTAAATCCATCCGTGGAAAAAATTGTGGACGCCGACACAATTAGAGATATGCAAGATTCTATTGCAAAGAATATTGAAGTGAGTGATCAAATTTTGGAATATATAATTAACATAGTCCACGGTACCAGAGAAAACATCAACATTGACATTCCAGCATCACCACGAGCAAGCATTGCATTGATGAGATTAGGAAAAGCTTCTGCTGCTATAAATGGAAGAGAATACGTACAACCTGACGATGTAAAAGGGGTGGCCTTCCATGTTCTAAACCATCGTATTGGATTATCGCACGAGGCAGAATTGGATAGAATCAGCAGTGTTGACGTAATTAATAATTTACTCAAGGATGTTGAAGTAGCTATCTAAAGTGTGGTAATATGAAAGTAAAGCTAAACAATAGAGGAAATATATTCTTCTCCTTAATTCTAGTATTAATCATCGCATCGATACTGTTGAGAAGTCCTCCTCTCATTCTTTTAGCAACTTTCTCTGTTGGTTACATTATTGCTTATCCGTTATCTGTACGAAATGTAGAGACTCCTAAAATAGCTTTGGAAGCATCTTTCAGACATGGAATACTTTTCCGAGGTGAAGTTGAGATACTTAGGATTGAAATTGAAAATTTAACCAATTCTTTGTTACCGTTGGTTAAATTACAATTTGACCTCCCCTTAGCCGTATATCTAGTTGATCGGCCTTCAGAATATGTATTTAGCATAGATGCAAAGCAATCCCAAGTAATAACAGTCCCTCTTTTGCCTACGGCTCGAGGATCATATTTTATTGGTCCAATTAAATTATTATTGGGAGATCCTTTTTTCCTATTTGAAACCACTGTAGCAGAGATTGATCAAATTCCATTTCGAATCTACCCAAAACGTATAGGATCTAAAGTATCTAAAACAAAAAGTAGAGAAGTTTTTAGTAATTTAATTGGTTTATTTGCCACTCGAACTAAAGGAATTGGGACAGAATTTCATGGATTACGAGAATATATTAGAGGGGACCCTGTCAAAATAATAGATTGGGGTGCTACAGCACGGGCGAATAAGCTCATTTCTAGAGAATTTGAAAATGAAAAGAAATTGGAAGTCATTATTGCAATTGCGGCAGGAACAACTACGCGAGGATCAAAGTTTGATTACATGCTCGGAGTAGCAATGGACATATTTGATGGTATAACTGCAGAAAATCACCCGGTGGGAATTACAATCTTTGATAACGATATCATAAGGGAATTTCGACCTACACCCTCTCATAGACAAAAGATGCAAATATGGAGTCAAATATATGATTTGATTCCTCAAGATGTATATGCAAATTATGATGTCTTAACAGAGTGGGTAGAAAAAAATGGGATTACAAGTCATTTATTCATAATTATAGGAGATTTGGAATATGAATCGACATCAACCATTGATTGTGTTCGTAAAATTAGATTAAGAAATAATAATGTCATGTTCCTTGATGTATTTGGTTACCCATTTTCTTATCAGAATGAATTGAATGATGCTGCCGCAGATTTGGCCTCTGATAATTATGGAATCGTACTATCCAAAGTTATTGGTGCTGGGATTGAAAACGAGAATGTATTTAAGGGAAATACAATGAAGAGAGAACTAGCAAGACACAGAGCACTCTATGGCTATCTTGATGGACCTTTAGACAACGTCATCAATTCCTTAGAAAGATGTTTATTTTCATATTTTGGGAAAAACTGGAGAATGATGAGTAATTGAGTGAAGAAGATCAAACATTTACATCCAAAGGAATATTTAGAGAGGAAACACTCTATTATGATCTAGGTTATCGTTTTGCTCAATTGCGAGATAGAACTCCTCAAAAAATGTTAGATCTTGACTTAACAGGATATTTATTTGCAATCTCGCTAATATTACAATTTGTATTTGTGATTCAACAAATACTAACACTTGCCATAATCGTTATATTTTTTGTATACTCTTCTTTTATCAGCACAGCGGAGAACAAATCTGCTTCAATAATTGTATTGGGAACTCTATTCCTTGCAAACGTATTGGATCATATATTAGGAGGGGTATTTATCACTCCTGGATTGATCATCACAGGTAGGTTATCATTTGTTGTGTGGGTATTGGAACTTGTTTGGATCCTTCTTTTTAGTACTCAAATTATCATAACACTTCAACCTGTAACGCCCGTATTTTTGAAAGGTCTGTCAGTACAACCTGAAACTGTTAAAGCAAAAAAAGATTATGAATTTTTAAAATTTAGAACTCAGGGAACAGATTATGAAGTTGAGGATGTCCATACATCACTTGATTTAGAATTATTACGAGAAAACTTGATATATTTATTACGAATGATTGGAGCAGTAGTAAGTGCAGCACTACTAATTGATGTCTTTATTTGGACAATTGTGGGACAATTTGGTGGAGGAGCTAATGTTTCAGAGCAATACTTCATTTCTGGCTTAATATTAGTTCTATTCATTTTCATCTATGTATCAACTGGAATGTTATTCTCAAATCCAAGTGAGAACAACAATAATGAACCAATTGATCCTAATAATTCGGAATTTATTGAATTAATAGATGAATCTGAAAATTAAATGAGTAAATATTATTATTATTGTTAATATTTATTATTTTTTTAAGTTAATTAATTTAATTTGTTTGAGAGTTTTTTGTTCAATATTAACTTGCTACGTCCACTGAACCGAGATTATTATCTACATTGGTTAATTCTGTATTTATCTTGGTTAATTCATCACCGATTACAGTTAGTTTTTCATTAAATTCACCTACGGTGGTTGGAAGCACTGAAGTTGCTGCAATCATAGCACTAATTGAGATTTGAATATTATTAATGTTAGTTACAATACCACCTGTGCCAGTAAGAGCATCCGCAGTAGTTGCCATTTGGGGCATAGATGCACCAATTGCGCTAAAGTTACCCGCTGCTTGAGTGACATTAATTTTTGCTAATTCAAGAGAAGTGTCAATAACTTGTAAACTATCATTGATACGAGTAATTGATGCATCAATTTGTGCAGCCTCGGTAGCATAATCAAGACCCGTTAATAAGGTATTTTCGACTTGAATTTTATCAACTTCACCTTGAACAACCTTCATTTCTTTAGCAGTACCCAAAATATTTGCAAAACCATGCGATAAATGGAAGAAATTCTGGCCGTTAATTCCCATTTCGAATTCTTCAAACACGGATACAAATTCTGTTGCAGGACCACTCATCAATCCATACTCTTCATTTGTTGACTTTAACGCCATATTTGCAACTTGTGCATCTATATCATTACCCTCATCTCGCATTTGAGCTGATCCAGTGATAATACCATCAGAAGCTGTGAAATTTACAATAGCAGAATCGTAGTCCGAATCTGAAATTTGATCAAAATCTGAATTCTTAAAAATTTTCATTGTTGCATTCATTTTGAGTAATGTGGGACTAGCAACTAATCCAAATTCACCCATAGAAATAGCTATATTACCTGAATCTTGTATAAAATCGAACATTCCAGATAGTTCTACTTTCAAATCTACCAATTCAGTTACATTTAGGACATCCGTAGTTTCAAATGCATCAAACACTGGATCATCAAAAGTATCAACTACAACCGTCAAATGATTAATAATGTTTTCAAATGTAGTTCCAGTTCCACTAAAATCGGAATTGTCACCAACTGATGAGGAAGCATCACTTAGTGATACCGCACCACGTAAGAGATGTACAAGTGGTTCTTCAACAAAATCATCATTAAGATCAGCATCAATGATTAGAATATTCAGGATATCTAAGGCAGAGTTTACTAGATTAACTGCACCTTCAATGAGATTTAATTGTTCCTCAACATCCACCCCTTGGTCATCTGCAGCTTGTAAAGTTTCTTCCCTATTAACATCGTTAAATCGAAGTAATGCAGACTGTATATCAGGAATAGCTTTTGATATGTTACCAAACCCTTGTTTGACTTTTACAATACCAGCTTCGAATTGAGCTTCATCTTCGGTCGATAATGCAGACATCTGAAGTTGTGAATTAGCTAAACTGGTAGTTAAGACATTCATAGATTGTTCCATTCCTTCCTGTAAAGCAGTAATACCAATAAACATTGGACCTATACTTTTGGCCATATCAACAGCAGAATCTATCAATATCAGAAAATTATCTACCAGGACTTTGTAATCCGGCGCTGAAGCACCTAATAAAGCAAATACTTGCATTTGTTCTAGTCCAGTTAACATTTCGTCAGCTTCATCAAACCATTTTTCTGCTTCATCAAAAAATTGATTTGCTTCATTAAGATCTCCATCGCCACTTACAATTTCAAACCCAGCAGATAGATTAACTCCACCAGCTCCAAGAGCTAATGCGAATTGAGAAACCCCCGTTGAAACAACCAATATGTACGGTAGTATTATTACACCAATTATGAAGAAAATTAGTGAAAAAATGAATGATATAATAGTTAATATATTTGGTTTTTTACTAAAAATCTTCACAAATCCAACTAAGCCTAATGATGCAATAGTGCCGACAACTATTGCCAAAACAAAGTCAAGTATAATTCCATATGTATTTAGAAGATCCAAAGTTTCTTGTAAATCTGAAACATCTTGACCCGACGCTTCTAATGAATCATTTATCGCATTAATGGTTGGTAATAAATTAATAAATGGTGACATTAGACCAGCAAATATTGTTGAATCTGCTAGGGGGAGGATAAAACTAACAGCTACAATAACTGGTGTGCCTAGGAAAAACATTTTCCAAGTTGATTTAGAATAAATTGCTGCTACGAATAGTGCGACTATTCCCAACATGTATGCTATATATCGGTGTACAAGATTGCCTTGTGCGTCAAGGACAAAACTTACGAATAATTCGAATACAAGAGTAACTATTATTCCTACACCAATTCCTTTCTTTATGCTTCCTGATTTCGATTTAACATCATCTGCATAATACGATTCTGAAGCGTCATAATCATCTGACATGAATATCTTATTCTTAAAAAAAACATTTAGATTTATATAATCTCTCAATTTAATTTGATTTTAAGTTTCAAAGGTGTTTGATATCGACCATTCTGACCATTAATTTATTTATTTTTTCTTCCCAATACAATATCAAGCTTTTTTGAAAAATTAGTGCTCTTACTAGCAAAATGAATAGCATCATATTCCATTTTCAATTGATTATCTAAAATTTGGATTACTGATGAATTTAGTAAGGATTTAGTATTTGCAATGGTCTCTTTACTAACTGAATGCATCTTACTCGCAAATTCGATTGCATCAGGCAATAGATTTTCTGAATTACTAAGTTGGTTAATCGCACCTAAATTATATGCTTCGTTTGCAGTCATGACTTCAGATGTAAGAAGAGCAGAAAGAGCCCTTGAATATCCAAAACTCCTAACAAAAGACAAAGTCGATCCTGAATCAGGTGTTAGATCTAATGACGAAAAAGCAAATGCAAATTTTGCCTCTGGTGCAGCAATTACATAATCACAGGATAACGCAAGAGATAATCCCCCACCTGCAGCACTCCCGTTTACAGCTGCAATTATTATTAATGGATGAGTAATTATTTTTTTAATAATTGAATTAATTTTTGGAACTGTTCGCTCAATATAGGCTTCTGGGCTTCCACTTTCCAAATCAATTTTCCATTGTTTAATATCCCCACCTACATTGAAAATTGAACTCTTACCAGTCAAAATTACAGAATGAAGTTGTTTATCAATAATTGCATGATCTAACCACATTTCAAGAGAAGTTAGAAGTTCTTGAGTGAAAGTATTTACTTTAGCATTCATTTCTAATACTAAAATACCTCTATCATAATCCTTCGTTGCAATAATATCCTGCATAGCATGTAAGTTGCCAATATGTAATTATGAAAGTAATAGGTTTATCACCTGTATAATTAGTAAATTTGTAACGAGTTACTGAATTTTAATACATAATTTACCTCGATTAGACATCCAATGAATAACAGTGATTCCTGTACAGATTTCCTATAGGAAGCATTTGAGCTATACCATATTATTGAAAAATGACGGAAATTCGTACTTGTTATTCAATGAGTGATCATGCTAATGTTTGTACTCTATCAAATGTATACAAAACAATTGATCAATTCGAGATTCTCAGAGATGTCTCATTGAAAATTAAACAAGGACGCGTTTTGGCTTTACTTGGACCAAATGGAGCTGGCAAAACGACCACCATCAGAGTAATACTTGGATTGCTAAAGCCAACATCTGGTGAAGTGAATGTTTTGGATATAGATGTGACACAGCACCCAGAGAAAATTAGAAGCAAGATAGGCCTCCTTCCTCAGTCAAATGCAGGATATAAGAGTCTAACAGGACGAGATAACATCGAATTCATACTTAAATTAGTTGGTAAATCAGCAGCTGAATATTCCTCAGATCTCTATCAATTACTTGATCGTCTTAATCTTCTAGAGGTTGCTGAAAAGAAATGGTCGGTATTGTCAGGTGGTGAACAGAGAGCATTAGGATTTATTCGTGCAATTTTAATGGGGGAAGATATACTGATCCTGGATGAACCTACAACAGGTTTAGATTTGGCACGAGCTGCAATTATTAGGAAAATAATTCAAGAACAAGTGAGAGGTGGAAAAACAGTGGTTATGTCCTCACATATAATAACAGACCTTGAGGAATTAGCTGAAGATATTGTTATTATGAAAAACGGTAAAATAGTTCGTACAGGATCCAGAGAAGATATTTTGAATTATTATACGAAAGATGGAGATCTTGAAGATGCTTTAGTGGTTGCTTTTGAGGAGACTGAGTAGGTGTAAAATGACTCAACTTAAGATTTTACTATTTAAGGATGTTAAATCATTGTTTAAGCAAAAAGCAGTGATAGGGACGTTGTTAATTCCTATGTTGTTAATGATTGGATTTGGATTGATACCTCTTTTATCAGATATTTCCGATCCATTTGAAGTGGTGTTGTATAATGAAGATACAGGTATTGATGGTCTAAATCTTGGATCTAATATTACCACTAGCTTTGTTTCATTTTTTGTAGAGCCAAATGATCTTGAACTCAAGCTAGTGGATAACTATGAAGATTTCATTGAAAGTGAAAATGGGATATGGCTGCCAAGTAACTTCTCAAGAGTTGCTAATGATTCACATATTGCCACTTATTTCACAATAGTCTCGGACACAAATCTTCGTAGTGAAGCAGTTATGTTTGGAATAGCACCTACTATAATTGAGACTGTAGTTTCTGAAGAGTTACTCAAACCGATAATTGTACCTAAAATACAAGTGGTTCAAGTATACAGCGAAGCAGATGTTGCAAAACAGGGTATTGTTAAAGATAGAGGGGCTTTAGCCTTTCCTTTAGCATATATGTCATTTTTAATTTTAATCTTATCTAGCACCGCAATAAGAATTACAGGATTCAGCGCAGAAAAGAATGCTGGTATGATGGAATTACTTCTTTCATCCATCAAGAATAGAAAAGAGTTAGTGATTTCCAAATTACTTACAGGAGTAATTTATGGATTGGCCACAGTCCTGAGCTATTTAATTGGAGCACTAATCTCATTACAGATTACAAGTGGATTTGAAACAGATGAGGAAGGATTATCTGGAATAATTTTTTCTAATGATATCTTAACTAACAAAAATTTGATGGTTATATCCCTTTTATTCATATTTCTAATTTTTACTTCCATGGAAATAATGTTAACTTCTCAGTTACTACTTGGAAAAGAAGCTGGGGATAGGGTAGGATCCACAGCAAATATGATCCTTTCATTCCTATTTTATTTCAGTTTAATCTCCGATCCTCTTTCTGAAACGCCAGCACAGATAATCAATCCATTCTTTTGGCCGTTTAAGACAGCGTTGAATATTGCTTTCAATGAAAATTGGATTAATTCGTTTTTATATTTATTGCTGAATGTCTCGTTCCTACTGGTATTACTGAGAATTATGACATATGCTATTGAAAAGGAAAAAATTATTTTTGATGAGTAGTATAAATTTAATTGCTAAAAATATTGAACTTAATAATTGGTTACACAACATTGAATTTTAATTATTTAGATTTTTAATTTCGTTAATGTTTGAAAAAATTAGTCCCCCCGCTGAAGGAAGTAAAGTGACTATTGATAATGGAAAGTTAAATGTTCCAAATAACCCTATTGTACCCTATATAGCAGGAGATGGGATTGGACCTGATATTCTAAATGCAACTATTCCAACTGTTGATGCTGCAGTTCAGAAAGCATATGGTGGAACTAAAAAAATCTCTTGGTTCAAAATTTATGCAGGGGATGAGGCAAGAGAGTTTTATCATCCTGAATTAACTGATGAGGAATTAGTTAAACTACCAATTGATGATCAAAGACATGCTTATTTACCCAAAGACACTATCGACGCAATTGGTGAATATCTAATTTCGTTAAAAGGCCCCCTTACAACCCCAATAGGTGAAGGTTTCAGATCACTCAATGTAGGAATTCGTCAAATGCTTGATCTTTATGCTTGCGTGAGACCAGTCAAATATTTCGATGGTGTGCCGAGTAGAGTAAAACATCCCGAAGAAGTTGACATAGTCATATTCAGAGAAAATAGTGAGGATGTGTATTCAGGTATAGAATTTGCGAAAGGTGAAGAAGGTCAAAAAAGAATATTAGCATTATTACGAGAATTAGGTAAGACAGTTAGAGAAGATTCGGGAATTGGAATAAAGCCGATATCGGAAACTGGATCAAAGAGACTGGTCCGTGCTGCAATCAAGTATGCAATTGAGAAAAAACTCCCAACCGTCACTCTTGTACACAAAGGTAATATTATGAAATACACTGAAGGTGCCTTCAAAAATTGGGGATATGAAGTGGCAGTACAAGAATTTCGTCAATATATTGTTACAGAAGATGAATTATGGGATAAATATGAAGGGAAGATTCCTGAAGGTAAAATACTTATTAATGACAGGATTGCCGATATAATTTTCCAACATATTTTATTGAGATCATCGGAATTTTCTGTACTTGCGACTATGAATCTTAATGGAGATTATATTTCAGATGCTGCAGCAGCACTTGTTGGCGGACTTGGAATGGCACCAGGTGCAAATATCAATTACAAAACTGGAGTAATTGTTGCAGAAGCAACACACGGAACAGCACCAAAGTATACTGGAATGGATAAAGTCAATCCTGGTTCAGTTATGCTTTCAGCCGCCATCATGTTGGATTATATGGGCTGGGGTGAAGCTTCAGCTTTAATACACAAAGGCATCCAAGGTGCAATAAACAATAAGGAAGTAACTTACGATTTAGCAAGGCAAATGGATAATGTTACACCTATCAAATGCAGCGAATTTGGTCGAGCAGTAGTCCGACATATGTAATTTAGCTCAAACTAAGTAACCTTTGTCAAATATTGGAATAATAAATCCATCAAACAGGTCTATTTCACGAAATATTTTTAATTGTGAACCCCAATATATCAGCTTGAGAGTCAAGTGATTACTGAATTATCTAATTGTTACAATCATCCCAATGTTAAAACCAAATGGGTATGCGATAGATGTTTCACCTCAATTTGTGAATTAGATCATAAAACAAAAGGTCCACCCACAAATTACGAAATGTATTGCTTTAAATGCTATGACACTATGAAATATCGGAATGCAATATTAATATTTTTCATTTTTATTTTCTTTTTTGGTATAATTTTTGGTTGGACAACCTCTGAGTTTATGAAATGAGTCTAATTCTACTTTACTAGCCCAATTTGTCTTAATTTAGACATATATTGATCAATTTTAATTTTATCATTTTCCTCAAGAATGACTTTTCCTATTTGTACAAATCCTCTTAAATCATCATCCATGTTGAAAGCCCGATAGATTTGTTTATGCTTGATTTCATACATAACAAAAGAATAAAGGTCCAATTCTTTTTTTGTAGCAGGAAAGCCGTCAAAATCACTAGAGTGAATTCCTTTTCTTTTACTCCAAATCCAAACTTCATGATAGGAAATAATATACCTATTTCAAATCTATTTCCAATTATTTTCAGTAATTAGCCGTAATTACTTTCGGGATACTCTATGTTTCTGCGCTTATATACTAGAATCCAGTAATTAGATATTGTGAGTATTCTAATCAGAACTATGCGTGTTCCAGTATTTCCTGATATTAAATCTAAGGACCTACTAAAAA
>JAAFKL010000174.1 GCA_021399405.1 Candidatus Heimdallarchaeota archaeon
CCATCTGGTTTTGAGATTGATGTTGATGCTGATCTAATGAAAATAAGACCCTACATATCTGCTTCAATAGTAAGGGGTTTGAAATTAGATGATTTCATGATAAAGCAAATGATCCAAATGCAGGATAAATTGGACTTTTCATATGGAAGAAAACGTAAGCGAACTTCTATAGGGATTTATAATATTACAATGCTTGAAACCCCGATTAAATATGCTGTTGTAGATCGAAGATTCAAATTTCAGCCATTGCAATTTGATGAAGAACTGACTGTTGATGAGATTTTTGAGAAACACCCCAAAGGTATTGAATTCAAGCAGATTTTGGACCCTCATGAAAAGGTGCCCATGCTTTATGATAAAAATGGTCTCGTTCTCTCAATGCCTCCTATAATTAATAGCAATGATGTTGGTCGAGTAACAGAAGAGACCACTGATGTTTTGATAGAAGTAACTGGAATTTCATATGAAGCAACCAATGTTGCACTAAGTATTGTTACTCAAGCACTTCGAGATAGAGGATGTAAAATAGAATCGGTGCAAATCAATTATCCATCAGAATATGGAATTGATAATGAGATAACACCACACTCGAAATTACATCAAACTATTATTGATCCAAAAGATATCAATGTCTATCTCGGAACTAAATTCTCGAAAAAGAAAATGGTTGAATTGATTGAAATGAGGAGAAACAATGCTTATATCAAAGGAGACAAGATTGTAGTTGATGCTCCGCCTTGGAGAAAGGATATTATTCATTGGGTGGATATAAGTGAAGATATTGCCATTGCAGCTGATTATAATCATTTAGTTCCAATTGATCCACAAGTTGTAACAGTTGGAAAACTCCATTTATCAACAAACGATGAGAATATGATTCGTCAAATTCTTGTTGGTATTGGTCTTGTTGAGGTTCTTAATTATAATTTAACAGATAAAGATACTTTAACGACAAAGATAAATCGAGATGAAAAATGGATCTCCAAGAATTGTGTAGAACTTGTTAATCCTGTATCTACCCTTAGGTCCATCCTTCGCCCTGATTTGTTATCTGGGTTAATTCGATTCTCCTCTAGGAATACACATATTGAATATCCTCACAAGATATTTGAAACCGGTGAAATTTGTCTAAAAGGAAAAAAAGATACAATTACAAAGATATTTTGCTCAGTATTACTCTCAGGTGCTGAAGAAACATTTGAAACTATATTAGGTGTCTTAGATTCACTTTGTCGCTTGACTAAACTGGACTATAAGCTAGACGCTCTGGATCATCATTATTATATTTCTGGAAGATCAGCCTCCGTTAAGATTGACGGAATCAATATTGGTCATATAGGCGAAATCCATCCACAGATCCTGAATAATTATGGTGTTGAAGTTCCAATGGTTGCTTTTGAAATTGATCTATCTTTAATTTCGAAATTCAATTGTATCGAGTTTCGATCTAATTAGTAATTTACTTGGAATATTAAACAACAATTAGAATTTATAATTTTGTAATAACTTTTTTTGCAGCATCAGCAAAATTTTTACTATATACTACATCATTTGCAGCTTCTATCACATCTTGCTTATCTGTGTTTATTGCGACGGAGTAAGCCACAAGTTTGAACATATCTATATCGTTGAAATTATCACCTATCGCACCACAATAATTCAAATTATATTTTTTTTCTGAAGCAATTTGTTTTACTACATCAGATTTAGAATTTCCAACTTTTATTTGGACGGATCCATCAATTATTCCATTTGTATGTCCAATGGCATTAGAGTGAAACTCATCAGCACTGACGGATAATGCAACATGTCTAACCATTTCATCTAATCCTCCAGAGATTAAGATAATATCAAAACCTGCACTTTTTAGTAATTGTACACCCTCGACTGCACCATTTTGTAACTTGGGATTTTTTAATGCATCTTGATATTCGTGATATGATTTACCTTTCCACATTCCCACATCCTCAAGAGCCCAAGTATCATAATCTATCTCACCATCAAAAAATCTCTTAACGTTGCGGTTCATCTCATCTTCCAAATCAAAACGAATGTGGACCTTTTCCCATGCGGATAAATCATCAGTAAGTGTACCATCCACATCAATAAACACTGCTTTTCTCAATAAACTCAAATTTTCTAATTTTCCCTAATAATTAACTTAATCGATACGTGTATCTATCACTTACGGAAAGCCGTCGTAATATTTGGTTGGCTTAAATGACCCAGCAAGTGAAATTGGAATATTGATAAACGCTTCTGCATGCTCTGTATTTGCTTGGATACCTCTCAATTTTGTTCTTGTCCCGTGGAAATTCGAATAGAATCCCTCACCACCCTTATGACTTTGAGATTCATAAACTTTTATTGCTTCCAATCTTAGCTTGTTAGTTTTCGATATGTCGATATAAATATGTGGAAATGGTATCAATACTGTAGTCTCTGCACCCCATAAACTTCTAACTTGATGTGCCTGTTTTTGTGGATTTGTTGTGTGACTCGCCCATTCTATGACCTCCTTAACTATCTCATGTGTAAATCGATGTTCACGATGATAATCAAAATCCACATGTGAAATTACTATATCTGGTTTGAATGTTTGAATAAGTTCGATAAGTTTAATTTTGATTGCTTCAAAATTTGATTCTGAAATACTAGTGAAATCCAATTGAATTGCTTGTGTTCCTAATAATTCACAAGCCTTGGTGAATTCATTTATCCTGTTTTCATCCTTGGTAATTGAAACTGCATAGCTATTTTCATATTTAGCCAGTACACCGCCAGCAGAAAAAGTTTCATCATCTTGATGAGCAAATATTGTCATTATTTTATCAGTCTGAGTCATGCCAACGTACCTCTATCTCTTCATCCCCATTTTGATCTTCTAATTTGAAAATTTGGGATTTGTTACAATGCTTAAGTGTGTAATTTCGAATTTGAGCTGCATTTTCGACATTGGTCCTATCATTGGGAAAATAATCGATGAAATTTCTACTTGTTATCAAAATCACTTTCGACTTAGCTCTTGATGTGAGGACATTAAATCGATTAATATCATATATAAAATCCTCTTCTGCCCCAATTTGATCTGTTGAGCTTATACCAACAGAAGCAATAATCATAGTTCGATCGCTACCTTGAAATTTTTCAACAGAATAGACTGTACTTTTGATTGCGCTCATAAAACCCCTTTCCTCTAATAAATTAAGGTTCTCTTCCGTTAATCTCTCAAATAACTTCCTTATTATCAATCTCCCCTGTGCATTATGTGGTGCTACTACACCAATTTCTTCCTTCCAAAAATTGATTTGATCGATTTCAGTCATTGGATTAATCATTTTAAAGAAAGCCACAATGATTTCTACAACCATCATAGACTCAATTGGGCTGACCGATACATCGTATTTTTTTTCGTGAATAATTGCGGAAACTACTCTATTTGGATCTAAAACTTGTTTCACATAATCGAATGTCTCATCAGGAACAGTTCCTTGAATTAATCTCTTAGAATTTGCTTCGAAAGCAGTTAGACTCTCATAAAATCCTAACCGGCCAGTATAATCTACGATGTGCTCGTGTGATCTATAATTTGTTTTCAATTGTTTAGAAGGTAGTTCATGACCCTTCCTGTAATATTGGAAAATACTACCTAGTACTAATTCTAAATTTAACGGAGGTTTGATCGGTTGTACCGGTGGTAATTGAAAGTTATCACCAACTAGTACCAATTTTGTCATATTATCAGGGTCGACATGAATATGATCTGGGATATGAAATAATCGACTTTCATCAACAGAGGATATAGGTTCGTCTTTTTCAACAATCGATGGAAATTTAGCCTGGATTCTATGATGTCGCAAGAATGTTAAACTTGGTAATATTTGATCCACAGGTAGTTGAGAGGCTTCATCTACAATAATTAAATCAAAAGCAAAATCGTCCTGAGTACATTTGTATTCTGTATTTCTACCCTTTTCCTTCAATCTATACAATTGGTGAGCATTTGAGAAAACAATTAAATTTTCAGGGAAATAATCTTCTAACTTTTGCTTATCTGTGAAAACAGGTTTTCTGCTTGTTGGATCCTCAGTAATATTTAATTTCCAGGTACCACTACCTTTTCTCATTAAATCGTGTACATAATCAAAATGTGTAGTTTCTAATCCTGCGTTATCGACAATTTTTTGTGATTCGGACCTAATAAACACTTTTGTGGTTTTTCTTGCGAAGGTTGGTTCACTATTTTCTCTAACACTTTCCTGTAGTTTCGCTACCAACACTCTCATTGCTGGATATGAGAATGCTGTCACCAATATTCTTCGAGGTCGGTTCAAATGTTCTGTCCTTAATAAAAATTCATCAATTAAAGCAACAATTGTTTGTGATTTACCTGTTCCTGGGGGTCCATGTATCATCGACACGATTTTTGACAATGACGCTGTAATTGCTACATGTTGCGATGGATCTGGTTTGGGTGATGCCTGGGTTAATAATTCTTCGATTATAGGCTTATCAAATTTATAAAGTAATGAAGGGCTATATAGGTAGATCTCGGGCAAATCAAAAATCGATCCCTCAGGATATTCTAATTCCGGAAGGGGAAGTAATCTCCAATCAAATGCGATTTTTTTACCAAGCCAAGATTGTCCTAAATTATGCATATTCAATACCCTGAACAATTTGGTTGACCAAGCATCTACAGATTTTGGAAATAGGTACCATTGGATTGAATTGTCTTTTTCGGTGATTTCTTTTAATTTTTCAAGGACTCGAACTGTACTCTCCACAGTTGTGATATCATAACAATCGTTTCCCGCGTTCCATATCATTTGATCAATAGTAATGTTCCAAGCTCGTTGATCTATACTGCTGTCTCTTAACTCTGAAGGTACTAGTAGAACTTGATCCGCTTCTTTCAATTTCATATTTGAGGATAATCTTCTCAGTTGAAATGTATAATATCTCCTTTTTGGAGTACTTCCTTGTATTTCTCTAATATCACTTACTTCTCCTGCTGCAAGTTTTCCGATGCTAAACTCAGGATAAATGGTTCGAATATACAACGCTTCATGCTCTGCAATTGCGGATGTTAATTTGCTAAAGAGAAACCACATATGGGCTAGGTAATTGTAAGTATTAGGTAATCTATTCCTTCGTGATACAAAATAATCAGTTGGTTTGGCATATCTTGAAATTAATTCCCTACTGCTGATTTGAAAATCCAATCTTATTCTGTTTATGGTCTGTACTTTATGTAGCATCTGTGATTTTAGATCTGTAACAAAATTATTTTTCTCACTGAAATCAGTGACGGAGAGTAATTCATGCCAAACTTGGAAATCAATATAGTTAAAATGCTTTCTCCAGTATTTTTTCTTAATTGAATAGTCATATCTTGTTTTGGCAATTCCATGCCAAGTATAATTTATGAGGGCTGGGAGACCTATAGTTGTTTCTACAAATATACGCAAATCATAAACTTTTTTGTGCTGCAACGGGTCCTTAATACCCGAATCGGTAGGTGTAAACCATCTGATAATATAGTAAAATGCGGTCCTCGATTCATCATCATTTGTGAATCTATTTAGATGTCGCTCCAACATGGTCTGAATTGCTTCAAGTATCTCTTTTGACCAATAATAGATTGCTAGACGAGGACTATAGTATCTTTCCTTTTCATCTACAATTTCATGTACGACTACAAATTGTTCGATAAAATCAGTGATTACCAAGATATCATGAAGTATAGAGACCGATCTTTTAGCAAAATTGAATTCATCATTATCATCCAATCCCATATTTACATTCGAATAACCTAGATTTATTATCGCATTATCTGCTATACTGTTCTCTGATAATTTCTCACCTTTAACTATGATTTTCATTGAACTGGGAACTTCAGCATTTAGTTTAGAGAGACTTTGGATCGCTGTTAGGGCTGAAGATATGATAACATCAGGAATCGTTATGTTTAGCTGTTTTAAGTCCTGTTTTGCTCGGGCGATTGGTATCTTTTTCTTAATTAATTGATCCCAGATGGAAATCAAAGTATTGTAATTATCTTTGTATTTAGCAGTTTTAGGTACTGATACACTGAGATAGTAACTAATTGCAAATATCCTTTTGTAAATTGGATCCTCCTCAACATTGACGACTAATGACATTTCATTCCAAACTGGGATTGCTACTGAATGGATTGAACCTTCTTTTGGTTTTGTTTCAGCATTATTTACAATAGCTTGGGATTTAATTTTTAGTAATGGTAATTGAGGATAGATCGCTTGTGGTGTGGACCCAACTTCAATTGATTCGATACCATCTGCAACTTCACCAATTGAATTAAAACCAAATTGAGATAATTGTTCGACCATCGATCTAGATGTATAGGGTAACAAGCGAATATCCCAGTTTTTAGGTCCATTACCTTCATATACTCCTAATGTTGTTTTACAATCTTCTAAATAATTGCAACGACCGCATGCTGGTTGAATATTAACAGGTGTCGTCTCAATTGCTGTGGGTGCATTTTTTCTTAATTGTTGGATGTGCTTGATAATCTGATCATATAGGCGGTAAGTTTCTTCCCATTTCATTAGTTCAGTTAGAGCAATAATATCATCGAGATCATCAATGAATGGATCTTCTGTCTTTGTCAATATCCCATTTGAATCCAAATCAACAAAATATTTTGTTTGAAGTGAATTAATATGTAGATATTGATTAAGTGCCAAAGCATAAAATATTAATTCAATGAACTGTCTTTTTCCAACCGCATCTTGAGGTGTCGCCTTAATATCAATGATTGAAATCCCAATTTTATCCTGTATATTTTCAGCATCTAATTCAATTAAATCATTGTTAATATTGATTGTGCGGAATTTTTCATCTGAATTAGGATCAATTTTTTTAAGAATCATCAGATCTGGCCGAAGTCTCTGTGAATACTCCTCAATCGGTATTGAATCATTTGTTGTATCTAAATCTAGAATATTTAGAAGGAAAGATTTGGGAGTTGGAAATTCATGCTCAAGGAGAATTTTTGGCTTGGTCACTTCAATTTCATCATAAATCTCATGTAATTTCGACGGGACTATAGTTGTTTTGGCTACTTCCCCACTTGGGGCTTGAGAATAAATTGCGAATTTTTTTCTTTTAAGATAACGGTAAACTTCACTCTCATAATTTCTACCTAAGATTTTAGCAAAGTCTCCTCTCCTTCTTATGTCTGTGAGTGGGATTATTTTCCTTTGTGGATCAAGCCAACGACTATCATCCCTTCCTAAATTGACAAATAATTGTCTTTCACAATCAAATTCAGCAAACTGAGAAAAAGTTCGTTTGTCGAGTTGCCCCATACGTAACTAATTGCAAATATCCTTTATCAATATATACACTCTAGTTTACAATTATAAAATTGATCAATAACTGTAGGGAGTATTTAATTTTACATTTAAGTTTTCAAATTTAATCAAAATCGAAAAATCAAAAACATCTGAAAGATAATTTTGTGTTATTTTACACTACAAATTTTATTATTTTCATTTTAATTACAAAATAAATTGTGATTAAATCATTTTAAAATCACAATAACTATCTGTGTAAATTACAAATCGAATATAGTGTCCGTAGATCCTATTTCCCTGACTATTCTACATCGAAGATTGCAAGGTATTACTGAGGAGATGAGTCTAGTCCTTAGGAAAACTGCATACAGTCCTAATATTAAAGAACGAGCTGATTTCTCCTGTGCCATATTCGATAATAAGGGTGATATGATTGCTCAAGCGGAAGCAATTCCAGTACATCTAGGAAGTATGCCCTCAGTTGCCAGACCAATTATTGAAATGTATCAAGATACTTGGAAAGAAGGAGATGCAATCATAACCAATTCACCAAGACCTGGTTTTGGAGGGACACATTTACCAGATATTACTATTTTGGCACCAGTTTTTCATGAAGGTAAATTTACCCATCTTTTAGCGACAAGAGCCCACCATGCTGATGTTGGGGGGATGACACCAGGTTCGTTACCAGCACAGAGTACCGAGATTTTCCAGGAGGGAATCATTATTCCGCCTGTTCGATTATTTATTGAAGGTGTTGAGAACCCTGATGTGATGAACATGATATTAGAAAATGTTCGAACTCCCTTCGAACGTCGGGGTGATTTACGTGCTCAATATTCTGCATTGATGCTTGGTGTAACCAGAATTAAAGATTTGTTACAACAAGAATCATCTTGGGATGTTGTTGCAATGCAAGCCGAACTACAAAATCGTTCTGAAATCGCCACTATAGAGAAACTCATAGCCTTAGGGAAGGGTCAAGCAACTTTTGTTGATTATCTTGATTCAGATGGTATCGATTTAGATCACAGGGTGAAAATTAGTTGTACTATCACTTTACTTGGTGATGGCACTATGGGATTTGACTTCGAGGGAACCGATGGAGAAAGACTAGGAAATTGTAATGCACCCTTTTCAGTAACTCAATCTGCTTGTTTCTATATTGTAAGGTTGATTACTGGTACTGATGTACCCACTAACTCAGGATGCTTTAGACCTGTGACAATCAAGGCACCATATGGCTCGGTAGTGAATCCAACTCCTAATGTTGCCACTTCAAGCGCAAATACAGAAACCTCCAGTAGAATTACTGATGTATTAATGGGTGCGATGATTCAGATTGTAAAATGGCCAAGTGCCAGTCAAGGCACTATGAATAATCTTCTGATCGGCGGAATCCATGAAGGACGACCTTGGAGTATTTACGAAACGATTGGTGGTGGTACTGGTGCGGGACCAGACCTTAATGGAACATCAGCTATCCAATCTAATATGACTAATACTGAAAACACTCCCGTTGAAGCACTAGAACTTTCATATCCGTTACGCGTAAGAGAATATTCCATAAGATCTAATTCAGGTGGGAAAGGAGAAAAAATGGGAGGTGAAGGTATTATTAGAGAAATGGAAATTTTATCTCCTGCTACGATCACACTACAATCCGAAAGGAGGGTATTGAGTCCGTGGGGACAGGGCTCTGATAACAATTCCCATGGGTCAAAAGGTATTAATGAATTATTTACACCTGTCTCTTATTCTGGTGATGAGAATCGCGAGTATGAGAAACGAGTCCTTCTGTCTCGAGAAACAGTGACAAATGTTCCAATCGGTACAAGAATACGAATATCAACCCCTGGGGGCGGAGGTTGGGGTTCTGATTAATCACGCATTAAACTATATTTTATATCGTTTTTTGTCTAATACTTCAATAGAAATCTGAAGTTAATTACTACCGTAGTAAATAAGTTCAAAAACTATAAGAACCATATTCTAATTGTAGTTATGTGGGGCTGTGGATTTAATAGGTAATTTGGGAAAGAGCCATGAAGGAACGGCAAAATATACCTCAACAAAAAGTGGATCAGACTAATGCAACTTCCTTAAATATTTCAATACCTGTAGGTGGTGGAAATACACCACTTATACTTGGTATAACAAATTCTTCTGTGATACAATCATCTCTTACGACATATTTGCTGGATTTAGGTTACAAAGTAGCTGGTCCGTTTAACACCGTAGATTCAAGTTCTGAACTTATAGCCTATAATACCCCAGATATTGTTGTTTTCGACGTAACATCGAACAAACATGAGCTCAATCAATTAATTAAACTTCTAAAATCTTACGGACCAGGTGTTCCTGTCCTCTTAATTAGTAATGATGAAATCCATATTAATCACCCTTATCAGGCACAACTCAATTTGCCAATAAATCCTCATGAATTAGCTGAAGAGTTACAAGGACTCCACAAAGATCAGAAAGCGTTTAACACTCCAATACATCAAATTTTGAACTTCATAAATAAAATGTTCATAACTATGTTGGAGATATCACCCAATAATTTCAAACCACTAATAGAAAGAAGTATTAACAAATTCATCTTAGACTTCTGTTCTCTTCATAATGACTTCACTAGATTTAGCGAAGAAACTTTGTCAATTATTATTAAAGATGCGTCCTACACAAATATTAACCAATTAATTATCACTTTAGAAGAAAGTATCGGGAAATTAGAGACAGATCTTAACATAAAATTTGAATCTCGGTTAGGAAGTGCTCTTCTAAAAGATACAATCGAATCGATTATTCTTAATTCCAAAACACTTCCCACATATATTCGAGAGTTAATAGATGCCTTTGGTATTGATACAACAGAATTTAATCATATTATTGATAATATTGTCCCCAAGCTGGCAGATCACAAAAAATCATGTTTCGTAGCTTTTGCTACCATGGGTGATCTCGGTCCACAAATGGTTACCTATGTTTCGAATGATGATGAAATTAGTAAGGGTCTTGATGACGCAGTTGCAGCTCAAATTACAACTTTGGTCGGTCAAGGTTCAAGTTACCACGAAGGACAGTTTGGACCAATTCCAGTACCGACTTCAAACAATATTGTAGCTATGATTTGGAGTCAAATGATGGGATCAAACATCAAAGATCCACGAATGGGAGGCAGAGCATTAAGTGTAGTTGTGATTGGATTTTATCGGGAATTACTAACTTATTTACCTTCACATGATACAATGAAATCAATTTTCAGTTTATTAAAGAATATCAAACATGTTGATGAAGTTACAAAGGATCTTTTGTTTAACCTTCAGGAAAAATTTCTGGATTGTTTTATGTAAAATATAAATTGAAAAGATTAACTAGTAAATATTCGCAATAGATCTAGAGCATGATTCAAAGCTGTATCATAAGTTTCAGTTTTTCCAGTCACATCTCCAATAGCCCAGATATTATTTACATTCGTTTTGAATTCAGAATTAATATTAACATAACCATTCTCAGTTAATCCAATATCTGAGCCTTCTAGAAATTTTGTAGCAGGTTTTGGCTTCCCTTCAACAAATAACCCCGATACAGAGATACTTTGCTTACCTTGGTCTGATTCGAATTGAATTTTTTCCAAAACATCAGAGCCCTCTGCAATCATCTCATTCACATTAGCGAAAATATCAACCCCTTCGAGTTGAAAATCGGGTTTCTCTGATAACCATAATAGTGATACCTGACCTGCATGCTGTTTCATAAATTCCGCAGCTCTTCGAGTATATTCATGATTACCAACAATTGCTACATCTTTCCCTCTAAATAATCCCCAATCACATACTGCACAATCGGAAATTCCTTTGTGATAATAATCTTCTTCACCTTTGAAATCCAATCTGGGCTGTTTTGCACCAGTAGCAATAATTACCTTATTGGCAATAAATTTTTGATGTTTGGTTTTAACTACAATTTCGTCATTTGTTTCAATACCCGTACATAAACTAGTTTTATGTTTAACTCCTGCTTCTTTTGCCTTGTTGATCATATCCTCAATATGATCGAGTCCGATTGTTCCTTCAGGTATTGAAGTTATATTTTTTAAAGCACCAGCTTTCGCAATTTGGGATTCATAAGCTGATCCTAGCAACCAGACTTCCAATCCTTTTTCTTTTAATTTTTGAGCAAGAGTTATCCCTGCAACTCCTGCACCTATGACTAAATATTCGGTATTGATATCTGGTGTAGTGGGTCGTTGAAACACTATATCCAATTACAACTTAAATTAACATAATAGAAAAAAGTATACATATTTCAAATCTTTTTCCAATCTTTTTCCAATCTTTTTTAGTAATTAGTGAATTACTTTCGGTCTATTCTATGTTTCTGCGCTTATATACTAGAATCCTGTAATTAGATATTGTGAGTATTCTAATCAGAACTATGCGTGTTCCAGTATTTCCTGATATTAAATCTAAGGACCTACTAAAAA
>JAAFKL010000175.1 GCA_021399405.1 Candidatus Heimdallarchaeota archaeon
GAGTAAAGGTTGAATATTTCTATTGTACAAGTTTTGAAAACTTAGTAATCAAAAATAAATATTCATCTGCTTCGATTATTCCTTCCTCATATACTTGACTAATTTTAGAAAATACAAAATCTAGAGAATTAAAGGAATTAACTAATAAATCAAATTTCATCGCCATGGGCAAATCTCTATCTCTTAAGATTTTTAGGGTCATATGGGAAATTATTTCTTCATCAGATATTTTTGAGGCTTCTGTTTCCCTCTTCCTTGCCATTTCTGCAAAGTCCTTTTGTTTTGCCATATGAAGCCTGTATGGAACTCAAAAATGATAATATTTAAAGTCGAATGAATAAGAAATAATAATAAGCTTGCATTCATTTTTAATTAGAATCGATCCTCAATATTAAGCCTTCATAGCTTTGAGATATTTATAAAAACAAATAATAATTATTGTATAGCAATAAAGATTCCTTATTTAACATCACACTAATTGTCCACCAAATGGATGATACATTACGTACTACTCGGATATACAATATTGAGGGAATAATTCAGCTATTTGTGTCAATTGGTGCAATTCCTGCTGGAATTATGATGATTATTACCCCAGATGGTTCATCGCTTGGGATGGAGGAAATAGTTGACGTAATCCCTTTTGATAACTTGATCATTCCGGGGATTTTGCTAATTTTATTTAATGGAATAGGACAAGGGGTTGCAGGGAGGCTCTCGCTACAAAAACACGAGTATGCATCCTATGCGGGATTTATTTTTGGTGTAGTCCTTGTAATCTGGATTTTCGTTCAAGTCATCATGGTTGAAGATATTCACTTTGCACATATTTTTTATTTTATAATCGGATTTGTAGAGGTTGTACTGTCGGTCCTCATGTATCAAAGACGTAATATAATTGAATGAAACAGTGAAATCTTAGGGAACGTCGAAATTGTAATTACCCTACTGAGGCTTCCATTTCCATTTCAACTAAACGATTAAGTTCCACAGCATATTCCATAGGTAATTCTTTCGTAAATTCATCAAAGAAACCCATGACTACAAGTGCCAAAGCTTGGTTTTCTGGAATTCCACGACTCTTCAAGTAGAACAATGTTTCTGAGTTAATTTTTATTTGGTTATCTCCTTACTTTTGGGAAAAACATCGGTGTCCTTTTCCGATATTCAATATATTCTTCACCCAGCCTCTTTTCGAGTTCTGGCTCCTCAATCGATTTAATTTCCCAAAAATTAATAAAAATAAAAAGAGGTGTAAATACAATGAGAAGGGAAACCGATCCAAAAAACACACCAAAACCAAAAAGCAGGGAAAATACACCTGTAAGCATTGGATTCCGTGTGTAAGCGTATGGACCGGTCATTACTAAAATTGGTGGTGGATTGAAGGGTACTGGAGTGCCCTTAGTCCTAAGGAAACTTCGACCTGACCATCCAATTAGAAACAGAGCGAGTAAAAAAAATGGGAAAGATAAAATGATGTTTAGAGGATTTGAAAATAGACTGGTAATGCCAATCAATTCGTCTAGATATAACGATACAACAACAAAAACAAATATCAAAAACCCGTAGAAGAAGGCACCTACTGGTGTAAAAAAATTACGGGCCTTTCGACTCCCTGTTGCAATATTATTTATGGTTTCAATCCATTTCTTTTTTAGATTCATGTTTAGTATCCTGCTTTAATTGAAAAACTGGTTGTTTAACTTTTTATTCATTAGACGCTGCATTTTTGCACAACACCTCTCAAACAACGCATCCATGTTTGATTCCTGAGTCATCGGAATCCAGTCTCATCTATGAATATAGCTTGAAAGGTGGTATATCGATCGATGTCGAGATGAGCTAGATCGAACAAATTCTATAAAAATACATACTATCTTAGTTCAGGAAGAGGTTTTTGATCAATTTGGAGATAATTTTCATTGTTTCAGTATTTGATATTATGTTTTACTGGGCTTCTTTGTTAATATCAACTTGTAGGCTTTGAAATCAGAAAATAGTATGCACCATTACCCTCTTTTTGTTTCACAATCTGTAATCCGTTTTCTTTGAGCTGATCCTCCACAATACCTTTTGAAACACCGAGTTTGTTAACGAATGGATAGAGTTCTTCTATCATATCAAAATAAACCGATACGAAAGCATAACGCACATCAACCTCAGTCTCGTCAAATGATGAGGCAATAACTGCCTTACCACCTGGTTTGAGAATTCTGGAGATTTCTGGTATAATCCAATCCATCCCACTTAAATGGAGTGTAAAAATACTCAATGCAAAATCCACAGAATCGTCTGGTAATGGCGATTTAACTTTGCTTTTGTTTGTTTCAGATTCTTCGTTTTTGATTTCCGGATTAATTACTGATAGATATTCCTGACCACGCATCATTTTGATTCTTTTTTGAGTTATCTCGTAAAATTTTGGGTGTAGATTATGAATTATCATCCTTCCAATGGGTCCAAGCTCATTACCAATAGTAATGATAGGTTTCAACTGTATTTCACTAAATCTAACGGAAAAATCAGCAAAAATCATTCCAGATCTAACCGTCAGATACTCCAAAATTTCATCCCTAACAAACAACAATTTTTCCTGAATTCGTTCATTAAACAATCCATAAAACTGAAACAAATATTCAGCTACAACTTTGCGACCTTCCTCAGTTGTTTGATAATGTTTTTTCTTTCCTTTGTGATCGCTAATTTCTATGAAACCACTGTTCAGCAATCCTTTCAAAGCAGGATAAATCTGATTATCATCTACCACATAACCATCAAGTGCTAAGTGTTCCCTTATTTCAACACCATACATCTCTTTTTGCCGTAAATGCATTATGAGTGATAATTGTAAAAAACCTAGTCTACGCCATGCGAATTGCGATTTAGTTGATTTTTGGATTACTGGAGTTTGTTTTTTCATTTACTATGTATAATATGATATATGGTTCTTTATATATATTGTCATAAACATATATAAAATATGATATTATTATCATCATATTATATGATTACATTTATATAGTTTTCAACTCATTAATTATTTACCTCACTACCACTAAAGTGGTGATGGTTACCTCAAACAGAAGGTGGACCATACTAGCAGGTGAAATCATGCAAACAGGAGTTTACAAAATTAAATCAGAAACATTCCCAATTGTCACCATTGATAATGTCAGTAAAATTTATGATATGGGGATTATGCAAGTTCACGCTCTCAAAAACGTGAGCTTGAAGGTTGTTCGTGGAGAATTTATAGTTATTCTTGGACCATCCGGATGTGGAAAAACTACCTTGCTTAATCTCATAGGAGCAATCGATCGACCCACTAAGGGAAACATAAGAATCAAAAATTTAAATCTCACCGACCTTGGAAGGGGAGAATTAGCCCAGATACGAAGGGATTATATGGGCTTTATTTTTCAATTTTTCAATTTAATACCAACGTTAAATGCAAGAGAAAATGCAGAGTATGCATTGCAGATACGTGGTCAAAAGAATACCCGTGCAAGGGCAACTGAAGTATTAGGACAAGTTGGATTAGGTAATTAAGATGTTTGCGGCAAAATATGCGTATAAATCACTAATAAGAAGGAAACAAAAGAATTTAACAATAATTCTTGCAATCGCACTTGGAGTTGCGTTATATGTCGGAGTTCAGATTGGAAATGACGGATTAAAAGATTCTGTGGCGAGACTAAAATATGATAGCATTCATAGAACTGATATCGTTATAAATCCTGAGGGGGGCAATTTCGTAAATGAGAGTATAGTCAATGATTTATCAACCATTCCCTCAAATGATTTAATACTCGGGGTTGAACGAAGAATCGTTTTCTACACAGGAGCTTTCTATCAGTCTTCTAATCAGATAGAAGATAATGTAAGGGTTGCCGGAATTGACCCTAACGACGACTTGGATGACGATTTTGGTGTTTTTTATGATGAGGATGGGGAAAAAATCAATATTAGAAATATTGTGGGTACCCGGAGAAATGAAATCCCAAATGTAATTGCTTCAACAGAGCTTAAAGATGAATTACAGCTTACTGGCTCTGGTACTGAGGAATTAATAATGAGCTTCGACATTGGTAATGGTACTTTTGTTGAAATCAAAGTAAATGTAGTAGACATTTATTCAGATAAAAAGGGTAGGGGATTGGAAGGAACGGTATCAAATGATCCTACTTCAAACTTATATATTCATTTGCAAGAATTAAGGGATCTTATGATCCTATCTTTGCAAGATCAAGTGAGTTATATTGCCATCACAATGGCCGGAGTTGACCGTTCGATAGAGAGTATCGAATATGAAACCGGTGAATTCCCTGGCAAGGATAAAATAAATCAAGTAAAAAATGAGTTAGAAGCACTATTTGAATCTAACGGTACTGAAGGAGTACAGGTATATTCAGCCAGAATTGATATTGCTGAAAATGGTATCAATCGGCTTCTTCGGACCACCAGTGTTCTAGAATTATTCGTTTTCATTTTAAACTCGATAGCTCTGTTACTAATTGTTAATGTTCAACTGATGTCTGTAGAAGACCGAAAGAACCAAACTGCAGTACTACGGGCATTGGGTGCAAATAGACATACTATTACTTACGTTTTCTTGCTTGAGGCTTCAGTGGTTGGTATCGCAGGTGGGTTGATTGGTGTATTGTTAGGAATCCCACTAAGCAGGCAGATTGTGTCACAAATTGCTTCCTTATTTCATGGTCCTGAAACAAATCCCACAGTCGATTTCGCAATCATTATCCCAGCAATGATAATGGGATTAGTCCTATCAATAATAACCGCAGTTGCCCCTGCAATACAATCGACGAGAGAGATTATTGCCAATTCACTAAGAGGAATCTCAGGTCCCAAAAAACCCAAAAAAAGATATTTCACAATAATATTTGGATTTATTTTTGTGATTATTGGTTTACTATCAGCAAACAATGTTGGCAAATTTTGGTCTCGAGATGGTTGGCAAACTTTCGAAGATATCCAAGCTATCATGCTAGGTCTAGGTTTGACTCTTGCTGGTATCGGTTTACTACTTACTATGGTAATTGATAGGCGTATTGCCTTGAATATATCTGGTATATCACTTTGGGGACTAGCTGTTTTTATCTTACTGGTTGCAATCTCATGGGTTGAGCCAGGGGATCCTGGAAACACTCTAACTTTCGTAATGTTTTACATGGTAGTTGGAGCCACTATGATAATTTCAACTAACTACGAATTCTTAATGAGATCACTTGGCAAATTTCTATTTTTATTTCCTAAATTAAGAGCAATTTCTCAGGTTACAACAACTGGAATGATTGGTAGAAAAACTCGTGGAATCTTAGTCTTCACGATTTTCTCCATTATTTTAACCTTGAATGTATTTGTAATATCCACTGCCGATTCAATTCGAGTAGGTCTAGTTGACGAACACGATTGGCGTAGTGATGGTGTTGATGTGGTTGTTGATGTGCAATCTCCAGTTTCAGGATTAGCTGATGATATAAAAAACGTAGATTCTTCAATTACACACGTTTTTTCATTTCGTAAAGCCTATATTCCCATCTATACAGTTGACATCTCAGTCCTCGATATTCAAGATGATCCTGCTAACTTAATAGGGTATGTTCCTATAATTGAGGTTAATGAATCAATGATGAATCCAGATAATTGGGGTGACGATTCTTTGAAAATAAGTTTAATGGGGGGTTTGAATAAAGATGATGATGGAGAAGAAAGTGGGGCAGTCCTAGATAGCTTTAATGGTGTAGAACCCGATGAAACTAGAAACCACGAACTTTCTGAAACATTTTTTGATAATTTCTTTGCCGGTCACCAACGTGAAATTAACCAAACCTATGATCTGGAAGGAGGTAGGCAAACAATCCAAACCGAAAATCAAGTTATGATCTGGGGTGGAAGTGGGACCGAAATTCTTGGCATAGCAAAAGGTGATTCATTGTATATGCAAACCAAGGATGGTGGTACAACAAAAATGTATCTTGGAGCACTTGGGTTTGATATGATGGGTGAGAATGATTTATTTGGAATAGGTTTTCTTGTCACTCCTGAAATTGCAGAGACTCTTCCCGCTTTTGATCGCGTTCTAAATGAAAATGTGTTTTTAGTAAGAAGCACAAATGCTTTTCATGATGATAACGAAAATGATGAGCTTGCTTCTAATATTGAGGCAACACTGAATTCTATCTCCACGTATGGAATCCTACTGGGGGCAAACACAAGGATTGTGAAGGAAGAGGTTGTAGAGTATAATTTCATACTCGCAGCGTTTTGGGACTTCTTAGGAATGTTTAGTTCTCTAGGGTTAATTATAGGGGCTCTAGGCATGTCAATAATCGCAATTAGATCTGTATCTGAAAGAATTCGGGAGATAGGTATGATGCGATCAATTGGATTTAGCAGAAAATCAGTAGTACAAGGGGTGATAATAGAATTGGTTGTATTGTCATTATTAGGACTTATTATCGGAATAATCAATGGAGTACTGCTTACGATTGCTCTTGTAAGTAATATTTACGAGACCACGGAATCATATCCAGTGATGGTTATCAGCCTATATGCATTGGGTGTAATTTTGATTTCAGTGATTGCCGCAATCATCCCTGGGTATAGGGCATCTAGAGTTATGCCCAGTCATGCGTTGAGGTATACAGGATGAAGGAGGTAAGAAAATGAGTCAAGAAGCAATATTAAGTGTTCTGGACATACATAAGAAATACAATGAAGGTAAATCAAATGAGGTTTATGTTCTCAAAGGAGTTGATTTCTCAATCCCACCAGGACAAATGACTGCTATTATGGGACCTTCAGGCTGTGGAAAGACAACACTGCTAAATTTGATAGGAGGGCTGGATGAAACATCTGACGGTAATATCTTGATTGAAGGCAATTCTATTATTGATATGGATGATAATGATCTTACTAATTTTCGAAGGGATAATGTAGGATATATATTCCAATTGTTCAATTTGTTCGATGATCAGACATCAGTTGAAAATGTTTCATTGCCTCTCTTATTACAAAACTCGGATGTGAGTGAAGCCGTAACAAAAGCCGAAATGCTTTTACAAGAAGTGGGTCTAGGAGATCGATTCAATGATGTTCCTGGAAATTTAAGTGGAGGGGAACAACAAAAGGTTGCCATTGCAAGAACTCTAGTGACTAGTCCAAGAATTATTTTGGCTGATGAACCAACTGGAGATCTTGACATTGCAACCTCTGATGATATAATGGCATTATTTAGAAGAATGCAGGAAGAGAATCAAGGGATGGCAGTAATAATAGTGACCCATTCAAGCCGAATTGCAAATCAGTGTGATAGGATTATTCGAATTGAAAATGGGACAGTTTTCAGTGATGAGGAGGTTAAATAGTAATGGTCGAAAAAGGGAAATTTATAGTTGCAACTTTGGTAGATTGGAATAACGCAATTCAGCTTGAAAAGACATGGAAAAAAATTTCGAAAATTTTCAAGAAGAAATTACATGCAAAGAATCCCAAGAAAAATCAACTTAACACATTTGTAATTACTGAAGTTGAATTAAATAGTCTCCCTTCACGTGAAGATCGAATAGAAGCGGAAGGAGAAATTAAGAAATATTTGAAGGAATATGCTGATGCCATACATGATGCCCATTATGCCTATGTAAAAAGACAGGGTACAATCACTGGAATCTATGAAAAAGGGTTGGTTGCTCGAGGAAGATTGGATCTATTTGAAAAATATGCTGAAGCTAAAGCTAATCGATTTGAGAAGATTGAGAGTGAGATTGAAAGAGTAGGGGCTGAAGGAGGAGTTATAATTTGGGATCTACCTGGATTTGAAGCAGACAAACTAATTTTACCTGAATGTGTTGCCACATTTGATGCTTATCCAGAAGATAGTGAAGCTTTAGTTGATATAGTAGATGAGGTCCTAATTGCTAATTTCTCCCGTAGGTTTTTGCCTTTTAGCGATGAATTGATCAAAGAAGCAGTTGAAGAATTCAAAGAGCTAGAATTTCTAGCCGCAAAGTTAAACAAAAATGATCGGGTACCTGAAGATTTGTTAATTCCTTTACAAACCTTTATTGGAGTTATTTCTGGTATCCAAGAGGTTCTAAAGCTCTTTAAACGGGAAGTATCAAAGGTTTATGATGTTGCGATTGAAGCCTTTGATTTCCTTCATAGCCTACCCTCAAAAGAATTGAAGGAATGGGCAACTGTAAAAAATCGGAAACTTGGTGATGAAATTAATGCGAGTATTGATGCAGTAATGGGCATTATCATTCAAAGTAAACCTAGCTTGAGAAATCTATTAACCGGTGAAAACGAACTTAGTAATGAAATTGTAAATCAATTGATGGAAACAATGGTTGATATGGATGTTATTTCAGGAGGACTACTTTCTTGGGTTCATAGATTCCAGCAGTTACCATCTTTCACTACACTTGATGAAGGTATAGCATACGAGGAGCTTGAAGGAGAGACTTATTGGCCAAAAGTAGAAGATGCTATTATTGAAGCCCAGACACTTTTTAAAACATTTAAGAGAGGAAATTCCTACATTTATGCTTTACGAGGGGTAAATGTGATTATCAACGAGGGTGAATTCATAGTCATTCGAGGGCACAGTGGTGCTGGAAAAACGACCCTTCTTAATATGTTGGCAGGTTTAGATGTTCCTCAACGTGGGGGGGTATTTTTCACAGGTCAAGATATCATTAATATGAAGGACAAAACACGGTCAAAATTGCGAAGAGAAAATTATTCGTTCATTTTTCAGAACTATGCCTTAATTCCACACCTAACTGCTTTTGAGAATACAAAATTACCCCTTGATTTGGCTGGATTGTCCGACGAACTCGTCGCGGGAATTCAAAAACTCCTTGATGATGTGGGTATAGGTGAATATGCGACTCATAAACCCGCATTATTGAGTGGTGGTCAAATGCAAAGATTAGGCATCGCCCGTGCTTTAGCAAATAACCCGAAGGTCTTATTTGCCGATGAACCAACTGGAGATCTTGATGAAGCAACTGGCTTGTCTGTGATGGAACTACTGAAAAAATATCATGAGGAAACCGGCATGACAATCATTCTTGTAACACATGATGAGAATGTTACGAAGTTTGCTACAAGAGAAATTCTCATAATGGATGGTCGAATTGTGAAATCAATAGAATAAATAAATCAGGTTTAGTGGTTAGAAAATAACTTGAATCGTCATTATATATACAATAAATAATATTATATTTATGCAGATATTGAATTATTGTGATACTTTTTTATTTCGCTCATGAGTAATTTAGAGATATTTATAGCGTATAGTAGTACTTGTAACTCGTGGAAAAACCAGTACAAATCGGCATTATAGGTACAGGTTACGTAGGCTTAGTCAGTGGATGTTGTTTCGGTGAACTTGGATTCAATGTTACTTGCGGTGACGTAATTCCTGAAAAAGTCAATATGATTTCGGAAGTCATACCGATTTGTTCTTGTAGAATTATATGTAATTTTTTATGACAAAACCGTTTCAAGAATGAATTTTTCTCATTCCTTACATTTGTATATATAATTTATAGGACAAACGATTTATGTTAAAATTCGAATTCGTTCGATCGACAGATACCTAATGTATCACCCTAAATAATACCCACAGCTAGCTGGCATAATACCAAAAAAATCATCTAGCAATTACTTCAACTTTTCATGCAACA
>JAAFKL010000176.1 GCA_021399405.1 Candidatus Heimdallarchaeota archaeon
ACCAAGGATAAGGCTATTATCAGACAGGCAATGTCTCATGCTGCCAGAGACAAAAATGCAGCAAAACAGTTTATGATGCAAATACCTTTGGAGCGTAAGGTTCGTCAGGCTTTTGGTAGAACAATCCGGACCAATAAAGATAGAGGAGCACTTGTAATTCTGGATTACAGGGCACAGGATTCATTGAAGAAATCATTGAAACTTACCAGGGTGAGAAATTTGGATCAATTGAAAAAGAGATTAGGAGAGTTGTATCATGATTTTCCTACACTTGAGAAATTGTGATAATGTAGATAGAAAAACAATTTGCCAATCTTACACCCTCCGTTGAATTTACATTTAAATCACATTCTTTTTAATAGATAAGGTGTTCAATCTCTATATTATATCCAATGGTGGCCTGCCCTTATTTATTTACCCTAAGGAGCAAAATGTTGAAGCTTCCGATGGAAAAAACACCTTATTTGCAGGAATATTATCCGCATTGCTAAAACTTCTTGTTGAGGTTGAAATTGGTGAGGTAGAACAACTGATTACTAAAAGTAATACAATTTATATTCATTCATCTAACATTTATTCAATAATCTGTATTTTAAAAAGAGAACATGGGATTGATGAAAGTGATATCTATACCCTTCTCAGGAGCACTATGGATGAAATTTCACTTTTAACGCTAGATCGAGAACAATTTTCTTTAATTACACCAAACCTTGAAATTCTATTTGAAAATGCCTTCAATCGTCTGGTTAAACAATGGGAACGTGAAACAGCGTCTAGTACTATATCGAAATTGATGCAGCAGAGCTTATGGTAATAGATATTCACTGGGTCGATCGCAAAAAGAATCGATCGATTAGCTAGACATGTCAAGCAGATATTACCTAATGAAGAAGTAGGACTTGCAGCAATTGTTTTCGCTGGTGAAGTGAAAATATAGCAAATCCTACGATATATATTTTACGTTCAGATGTAAAATTATTATTGTTGATAACTGATCAATTGATAAATTTAGATCTATTGTGCTAACTCATTGGAATAATCGATCGAGAGCGGAAGGTCCGGCAGGCAGTTGGTAGAACAATCTGGACCAATAAAGATAGAGGAGCTCTTGTTATTCTGGATTACAGGGCACAGGATTCATTGAAGAAATCATTGAAACTTATCAGGGTGAGAATTTGGATCAATTGAAAAAGAGATTAGGAGAGTTGTATCATGAATTTCCAAACTTGAGAGAACTCAGATAAGATTGGTGTCGAGTTTTTAATATGTGATCGATCGAACGATAAATTTTATCTAAATATATTCTTACGATCGGGCGATCGTCAATAATATGATAATTGTGTCTCTATATCCTTATTCTTTATTTTCAAATTACAAAGAATACAAATTATTTCAACATTATCAGTATCTCCCTCTATTATTTCTTCACTAATCTTTTCGTATTCTACAAGTTTCCCTGAATCTTTGCGCATTTCTATTGCAATAGTTGCATAATTGTAAACTATTAAATTACCATGATCACAGTTTTCTTTGAGCAAATTTGATTCATCAGTCAATTCTATCTGAAATAACTATACGCAAATTTACATATGAATGTAGATAATACAGAGATAACATCTTATTGTTTCGCCTCTGAAAGAGTGTTAGAAAAAAAATCTCTTTCTTATATAGATTTCACCACTTATTATTATTACAATGAGACTATCACTAGTTTTGACTACCCTAGTTGTATTTCTGCTATTTCTATCACTTGATTCAACCTCCGCTCAGATTGGTGGGGGATTTGATACTGATACTTCACTAACCATCCCTTCCAACTTGAAGGAAGGAGACTCTGTCACAGTAACCTCCACAACCACTTTTACTAGTGGACCTGTTTTCTTTGGACAGACCACCTTTTATCATCTTGCTGATATCAGAGTAAAGGGGGAAACAGATCTTGGTACAACAATTAGTATCACAGACCCCACACTTGAGTTTTCAGTAAGCTCTGCTATGATATTAAGAGCAATTAGAATTCCAATTACATCTATTTCGGCCGATTCTGTACTTGATTGGTCAATTTATGATTCCGGACCGACACTAATTGCCGATGGAGAGATCAACACAGATGAGCTGATTTTTGCCAATCAAGAGGGTGGTTTGATGATAGTGATAGGATCTCTTCAATCAGATGACAGTAATGATGACAACAAATATGCCTCAGGTATTAGTCTCACCTCAGGTGCTTATTCCATCAGGTTGAGTCAATCAACTGTTCTTGATTTTTCTGCTGCTGCAAGTAGTAGTTATCAGGGAGTTTACGCCTATGAGAATAGTATACTCCAGAATACATATCCACAACTGTATTTAATGGGTGGATCTCATCGAGAACGTATTTCTGTTGTAAATGGGGAGGCAAGTTCAACCTTCATTGTAAATGAGGGCATTTCCTATGTGATTGCTTATTATGGTGATTTTGGTAATAATTTTGCTCCCTCTCATGATTTTATGCAAGTACGGGTTGCAGATACCTCTCCACTAACTGTTTCAATTCCTGATTACAATAGTAGTCCAGGATCATCGATTCTTCTTTCTGCCAATGTATTGGATGGGGGAAACCCACTTGCTGATGCAGTTGTGGATTTCAGTATAATTGAAAATGGAATTAACATTCCTATTGGAAGCTCAACCACTAATGCGGTGGGAGATGCTCAAATTTCCTATACTGCGAATTTAAATTCTGGAATTCACACAATCGTTGCTGAAACAAGATTCAATGCAAGATATGGGATCGATACTTCGAGTTTGGATATTCAGCCGCCAGTTCCTGTATGGGAAAGCGTACAGGCAATTGCTTCATATGGATCTGCCGGTTTTGGTTTGTCATCATCTGTAATCACTGGTACAATTAAGACTCAGGGTGGAAATCCCATCACTAACACCCCAGTAAGTATTTATGACAGTTCTGGATTAATTCACACAGTCTCCAGTAACACTTTGGGATACTTCGAGTATTCGCAGGTTGTGAATAAGGCTGTGGCACCATATACTGATTATTATTCCGTTAATATCACGGATGGTTTTTGGGACCCCTCTTCTCTGGCAACAGATCTAGTAGTAAATCATGGTCAATTGTTTGTCAATACAAATGATGTAACAACAGAATTCATTGAGCAGCCCACATTCATTGCAGGAGATATTAATAATATTCCCGGAGAGAAAATTATCAGTACGATTTATTTGGAATTGGAGACAAGTCCGGGTACATGGACTCTGATGAGTACTGTGACTGATTCCAAATTCAATTTCACACTTGATACATTATCTTCTGGTTCTTACAACTATAGGATCAGAATAGATGAGACAACAAACTGGATAAGTAAAATCAAATCCGTGGTGGTTCAGGTGGGGCAATCTAATGCGATGATCACTCGAAATGGACAGCCAAGCAGTTTTGATATCGAGTATCATCAGAATTATGATCTTTCAGTGTATGTGTTGCAGAATGATCTAACAGCCATTGAGGGTGCTTCTGTGACCGTATCCGCTTGGGACCCTACTGTTAGTGATTACTACATTGTTACCTCAGGGATTTCTGATAGCAATGGATTGACATCCTTGTTTTGGATTCCAGAGGATAAATTCCTACAATTCCCATTTCTTGATTTCCCAATTAAATATACTGCAATTCACAATGATTTTGTTGTTTCAGAACTACAAGTTTCATTTAGATTGATTGATACGGATATTACTGTTTCATTAGTTGAGAACACTTGGGTATATGATACTGATAATACCATATTATTCGATACCTCTGACACCTATGGATTTGTAGCCAACGAGGGTACCTCCTTTGATGTAATAATAGAAGGTATAACTTATGC
>JAAFKL010000177.1 GCA_021399405.1 Candidatus Heimdallarchaeota archaeon
AGAAATGCCGCTGAAGTAGTAACACCTGCGACTTTAAGGAATTCTCTTCTACTTAATTTCATTCTTTAATTGCCTCCTCTTTAGTGGATGCGACCTCTCGGCCAATTTTGTTAATTCGATATAAATCGTAAATTGTGGATGAATATAGGTAAATCAACCAGGACACGAAAAAGAACAATGCGAAAATGAGGAAATTCCTCATAAAGTGGGGACCAAATGTATCTCTCAAATCTCCATAACTTGTATCCTCAACAACTACTACTTCATCTATGTTCAAGGTAGTAGTTAATTCTTTACGGGTATGATTGATGTCACCAAAAAAGATTGCAACAAATGTTAACTCACCAGTTTTCTCAATATTTACCAACATGTCTGCATTTCCGTTGACGTTGGTAAAAACATCTTTGAGAAATACTTCACCAAAAATTGTTTTTTGGAAATATCCAACTTCATGATCATCACTTAAATCGTCAGCATTAAATTTGGAACTCAAAGTAACTGACCCATTATTATTATCTAATACTGAAAATTGGAAATCTGAATCTGTTGGGGGTGCAAATGATTGATCCAAAATCTCTACCGTTTCACTTTCAGAGTGTTTATGGTGTTCTTTGTCAAATTCTTTTCCTGAATTTCTGAAAGCTGTAAAAAATCCAAATCGACCTCCAACTTCCCAAAATTGATCGTGCCCCTGTGGGTCATCAATAGCCATTGGGAACGTAAATTCAATTATTGTCTCATCGTTGATCTCACTTCCACCTGTAGAATTGAAAGAAATTGAATTGGGGTCTATTTCAGGATCAGTTTGAGAATTGGCAAACATATCATTGATTGTCACAGTATCTGCGTCGGGATCATAAGATGCCATTATAATATTTCCACCGATCATTGTGGTACCCAGTTCTCCTAATCCAAGACCTAACCAACCTGTGCCTGGGATCATAATCGCAATTGCTACAGTTGTACCATTGTGAGCCCACCAGATTTTCGAGACAAATTCTCCACCTAAGTCTGTAAGTTCTAACCATGAGGGATATTCATTTTCTCCAACTGTACCATCTTGGTTTATTCCTGAAAAATCTGAATAATACAGGTATGCATAAGGCACATCACGGTCGTCTGCGAACGAATAATTCAAATTTTGATTTATCATCAATAACGATAATAATAACATGAATGTTAATTTATGTTTCAAAGTTCCACCTTTTTTTGATATTACTATAATTCCTATAGCAATATTCTGCCATATTAAAATTACTATATTTTAACTATTAAGAGTGACGATCTGTAAATTATTTGAGAGATCTATGATAATTTTCTCTTTACATTCACACAAAAAATATGATTGTACCATAAATGATGGTATATAGGAACATTTGTTCACTTACTATAATATTGTTAGTTAATCAAGTTATTATTCTTCAAGCCATTTCTCTTGTATTTAGACAACTTCAAGCTATAAATTCGAATCATGAACATGATTAATAAATTCGTATAAATTAGTGAAAACGCCGATTTAGATGATGTTGATTCGTCTGAACTTGCTTGAATTAGACTTAAATTTGGCACAGCTGTAGAATATAGCTCTTCATAATTTTGACCACCCAATCCAGGATTAACATTCTCTAGAAAAAGTAATATCTCTCCAATACCTGCAATTCCATCTTCGAGATTGTATGAGTATCCAAATGAAAGGTCTGCTTCATCTAATGGTATTTTTTGATTTGATTCAAACAAAGAATAAAGATGGTTCAAAATATTTATTGCCAGGTCAAGGTGACGCTCGGTGCCAAATTTTTCATACATTTGTAATTGCAAAAGAGCCAAACCCGCAGTACCCAAACTTTTTCCTGTTAATTTGTTTGTTTGATAAGTCAACCCAACTGGTAAGCTGAAATCGTCATTTATCAGCGAAATTACAAATTTTTCAGCCCGAGCGCTAGCATTTAGCAATTCTTGATTATTGTTAAATTCAGTGAGCCCAAGTAAGCTGTGAGCAATGCCACTTGATCCTACATCATATCCTGTCAAAGCAATGTTAGTTGTATGAATTCTTGATACATATGATACTGAACCATCAGGCCAATATCCCCCTAAATCGTTAAAAAGAATAGTGTTTGCTAATCCTGTCATTATTTCTAAGTATTCTGTATTTTCTGTTAAAATAAATAATTCCTTAAAATAATCCATAATACCTGCCAAACCTGCACTCTTACCGTAAACTATCAGTCCATCAAATTCAGAACCTATTGTTTGTGTAGTCCAAGTGATAAGGAAACGATCATCCTCCCAGATTCCGTTGTCGATTAAGTAATTCCCAATATCGATTGCTTCCTGTAAATAGGTTGTATTACCTAAATTTTCATACATTTCCAAAAACGAGTTCCCAATACCAACAGCACCATATTGGCTATCTGTGGTAATATATCCATCTTCTGTCATCGGCCAAGATTGATCTTCGAGTTGCATTGCTTTAAGATAAGTGAATCCTTCTTCTATCAGATCTATTAATCCGGTTGTATAATTTAATTTTATTAATCTAGATAAAAATTTAATAATTCCTGCATTACCATATCTTAAGCCTGTCCAACCTGCAGTATCCTCATCTGAGAACCTGCCCCAATATTTACCTACTAATAAGCTATCAACTGCATTATCTCTCAAATGCTGAATAATCTCATCAAGTATGGGTTTTGCATCAAGATATCCCTCATTGTATACGCTCAATAGAAAATCGCCAATCCCAGCCATCCCAACATTATACCCTCTGTACTTCCTCTCACTATTTTCAAAGGGACCTTGAGATCTAAATGGCCACCCTAATAATTTTCCTTCTTCATAGACTGCTGAGTCTTCTAATACATTTATTATATCAATTATGAACTGACTTGAATTAAATGGAATTTGAGTAATTTCAGATCCATTTCTTAGTGATTGATTTTCTTTACTAGCTGTTATCTGGTTGAAATTTAAAGATGATAGCAACAGTATTAATAAAACAATATATCGAAAACGCATTCTTACAAAATCAAACTCCTATGACTACTTATCATCTTTTGTGAATGCAAACTCTCCACTACCATCTGGATAAATTTTTACATTTTCTAAAGATGTAACTGAATCCGGTAATTCGTTCAAAATCTTGGTAATTAACCAGTGTGATGTAGATGTTCCATAGTAAGTTTTAGCCCAGATATCATATATTCCCTTAACTTCTTTTAAATCTCTAAGACCTGCAATTACAATTTCCACCTCTTCTTCCTTACCTTTCGCTAATTTCGAAATTTCCTCTAAAGAAACTTCTTTCCATGGAGGTGTCGAATTAAGAATCCGTTTAACAATTTGCATTAATCTCATCCTTTCAATAGATTTTTTGTCTAGGGGTACTACTTCTTTTTCGCCAAAAACGGAACTAAGTCTACCTTCAACTTCTTCTTTTTTAGCCTTTAACACATTACTATTTCTTTTATCGAGAACTGCTTGTGCTCTTCCTTTCACATCCCCCGGGCCTTTTATAGTGGGACCCCCTTTAAGCTTAGTTAGAGCCTCGTTTTGGAGTAATTTAGTATACATGGTAGGCATTGATGATGCAAAATTCTTGCCTGTCTCAATTTCTATGTAAAGTATTACTAAGCTAACTGAAATACTAAATAACACTGCTAATACTGAATTAGAATTAAAACCAAAAATTGGAAAATCTACATCTTCGTTGTTTGAAGTAACAGCTTGAGTCATTAAATAGAAACTAATTAAATTTAACAATTTTATGATTTGAAAATTACTACTCTGAGAAGTTAGAATGAAGACCCCTGTCTTCTTCTCGCTATCAACTACCGTATCTATTCGGTATTTCAGTCTGTATGGTGTTGTAATAGTAAAAGTTTGCCCAAAATCCACTTCTTCTATTTGTGATCCTCCAAAGGATCTACCTATTCTTTTCAAGATCGAAGTGTTAAAGGTAATAATTTTGCTTTCTTTGCTTATCCAGGAATATTCAGTATAGTTAAAACCTGAATAAAAATAAATAAATATGATGAGAATTTCAAGATATTGAAACTCTGGGGCTTCAATAGTGTCTTCAATATACAAATAGTAAACTAATAATGAAGCTACAGTAACAAATAGAAATGATCTGTATATAGGCTGCGTAAATTTGGAATGTTTTGGATTAATTGTTTGCCGTAGTAAAGGAAATAAAATAATAAATCCAAGAATTACAGAAAACCATAGAGTTAGTCTTTCATCTGTCATAATTAATTACCCCATAATCTTTTCTAATTCAATTTTGAATGCCATAGCAATAATGAATTCAATAATAATTATCATCGGAAAAGATAATATTAACATACTGACTATTGTTGGATCTGGGGTAACAAAAGCCGCAATTGTGAATACACCAAAATTGATCTCTTTTTTTCTCTCTGATATTTGATCTGGTGTTATCACATCGAGATCTACCAAGGCTAATAATATCACCGGACTTGCATATAGTAGCCCACCACCTAGCGTTCCCCATAAGATTAAATTTAGTACGGATTCTAAGCTGTACATTTGAAGAACTTGACCCTCACCCACAACACCACCTGTTATCGCTAAAACTCTCAATGTAACCGGCATAATGATAAAATAAGATATAATGCTTCCTAAGAAAAATAGAACAATAGCTATTTTGGATAGACTTTTCAATATTTCCCATTCCTTATCAGTCAAACCAGGCTTAACAAACGCCATCAGTTCTTTTACAGTAAGGGGTAATGAAACAACTATGGCCACAAAGGTTCCAATATTTAGATAAAAGGCTATTGGTGTTAAGGGAGAGCCTACAAATACTTGAACATCTCCACCTGTTGAGAGTGATGTTAAAGTAAAATCAATAATCAAATTTAATAATTGCAACATTGCAGGTTTGTAAGGATTAATCGCTATTTTTCCATCTGAATATCCAGGTAATATCAATACAACAACAGTTGAGATAAAGACGAGTTTGGCGATATTTCTTAGAACAACCCATAAATCAATTAAATGTTGATTTAACTCCATATTATCATAATTAATAGTACTACTTTCTGATAAATTCGTGCTCCTTTTCAATGAGAAATCAGTTTTTAACTGTGAGGAGTACACAGAGGTCTTTTTTCCAATTGTTAAATTACTTAAATTTTGATCATTTATTGTTGATCTATTATATTTTGAATCCTTTTTATAATTATCACCCGACATGTAAAGCTCCTATTTGCTAAGCATTGACAATATCGCTGGCAATTTCTTCCATGCTTCTTCCTTCGGTCGGGATTCCCATTTCTTTAGCCGCACTAATTAATTGCATGTCCTCAGTGGATATATTACTTTCACCCTCCTCGAATATATTTTTTTTGGCTTCCTTTATTCCCCGTTTGTATTCAGTTGTAGCCTTTCCAAGTGCTCTTGCCAATTCAGGGAGTTTATTTGGACCAAATAATAACAATGCCAATCCAATTAACAACAATACCTCTTGATATCCTGCCATTTAATATCTAATCCCTCGATTAGATTCATATAAAAAAATACTTGTACTGATCGCATAGTAATTCTATCAATTACATCTTTTTCTTTTCTGAAAAATCATTTACCAATGAGATAATATCCGGCTTGCTATTGATAAACAACAAAATTTAATTGATTTTGAGGCTACAATTTATAAATAAGTAGAAGATATATTTACTAAATGTCTGATGAGGTTGGGATGGAATCATCAAATTACGAAACCGAATTTGACGATGTCCTAACCGAAATCCAGATCAAGAATCTTAGATACGCCAAATATGCATTCATTCTTGCAGTCATGAATTATATTATTGCTCTTTTCAGTCCCCAAATAATCCTGCTTGGAGACGCTTTAGTTAATATTCACCTGTTAGACATCTATGAATTAGCACCATCTTATGGGAGAAGGTTGATATTTTTCGAAACAATCAGTATTGTTTTCACCACTTTGAATATTTATATTTACCATTTTAATAAACGGCTACAATTCCAGAAAGTTAGACTGAATTCCACTATTGCCATTGGTGGTGCTTCCATTGCGGCAATTGAGATTCTGAAATTTAGCACTTTATCATTGAACAGTGTTTTTACAATTGAATATGTAGGTTATGTAGCAAAACTGGGTTTAGGATTCTACACTTTGATATTCGCAAACTTCTTCATGCTGGTTGGTATCTGGATGGATAAATATCTTAGAATTCCCCCTAGTTCTCCGGAATGATAATATAGAGAATTTATTTACTAAAAGTCAGCGAATCAAGTATTTAGTCAAAATCGTTTTAATACTCCGACATCTTCTCTATCTAAACATTAAAAGTTAAATAGTTGATGCGAGTATAGTTGAATGAATATTGTCGGTTAAACTATGTATGTAGAACAAAGATCTGAGGGAGAAAGTATAATTTCCATCCATGCAATAATTATAATGTCGCAAGCTGGTATTCCGTTTTTTGAAGATAGATTTGATGATTTTACAATTGAACCTACATTAGTTGCAGGTGTATCTTCTGCGTTAACAATGTATATGGATGAATTCACTTCTGATAATGCTAAGAGGGGGATTCAACAACTCAAAAAATCAGGTTTAACAATCAGTTCAAGTAAAACAGATACTTCAACAATTGTGATAATATCGGAATTTGATCTGCCACCGGTCGTTTTACAGCAAATTCAAAACTCGCAAATTATGATTGAAGATTATTATGCTGACAAATTCTCAGGACAAGATCGATCTCGGCAATTGATGGATCCTAGCATTGTATATCAGATATTCGATAATTCAGGATTTAAAGTTGGGTTAAAAAAATCATTAGAAATCCACGAACATAACATTACTGCAATTAAAGAAGATAGATCAATTGGGCCTACACTTAGGTTTCATTTGGGATCATTAAAAGAACTTCTTACTGATGCGACTGTAGGACCAAGTGGTGAGAAATTAACATATCTAAATAAAATTACATCACACCTCGAGGCAAGAAAGTTGGATAACAAAACTGTTAGCGAGTTGATTATACTTGCTTATGAAAATAAATTACTAACATTTACAATTACATAAAACTGTGGAAAATTAGGCTGAAATTTATCCCTCAATATTTAAAAACTAAGACTTGAAGTTTTAAATTTCCATATAATATTAAATAATTGTATGAGGCATTAACTTGTTCCTTTATAAAGGAATATTATTCAATTTTAAATGGAGGAACACTTTATTGAGGCTAGCTAGCTCAATACTCATGCTCATTACTCTATTGATGCTAATTAACCCTGTTGCCCTTATAGGCGAACAGTCTAAATTAAATAGTAATGAAAATGAAGGTTCGCAATTATCTCTTAATAATGTCAAAATAATAAGTTATGAAATCGTTAATGATCAACATCAAGAACCATCAAATCAAGAGCTCAATAGGAATATATTGACTCCCAATTCAATAAACGATAATGAATTCGATGATATTCCTTCAAATTCTATCAGTTTTGAAACTGCAGGTATCAACATTATTACTCCAATTATCTCTCTACAAGAAACAGATCCCCCAACATTTGGAACTCCACCGGCCACCAATATTACCTATGAAGAAGGATCAACACTAAATTCAATAAAATGGAAAGTTGATGATGCAAATCCAGATATGTACGTTGTTTACGCAAACAGTTCATTTCTAAATTCAAATACTTGGACCAAAGGTTTTGTTTTCACCAATGTTGATGGGTTATCCTTAGGTACATGGAACATCACCGTAGTATTTAATGATACATTTGGCAATATTTTAGTTGGGGAAAAATATGCGTTTGTTGTTGATACTACGATTCCAACATTTGTTATTCCATCTGATTTAACTTATACAGAAGCTACAACAGGTAATTTTCTCGAATGGAATGCTACTGATTTTAACCCTGATAATTATGAAATTTTTAGAGATGGACTATCTGTAGATACCGGTAGTTGGGATAATCCTTCCAACATAACAATATCTGTGGATGGCTTGCAGACAGGCATTTATACCTATACTATAAACGTTTATGATATATTTGGCAATATGGCCGTGGATTCAGCCACCGTTACAGTTGTTGATGATCCGAACATCCCATCTTTTACTTTAGTTCCTTCAAATACAACAATATCAGAATTATCTATTGGCAATGTGCTCACTTGGAATGCGTAGAGGTAAATTCTACATTCGATCTGCTTATATGTTCTTTGTGAGTGCATATGGTGGGATTCTGATTGGAATATTGATTTTAAATTATCTTGGTGGCATCAATCTTGCTAATGACGTTTTTATTTGGGTTATATTACTTTCGTTTTCTAGTACCTTGCTTGTTGTTTCTACTGCAATTCTCCTAGGTGAATTATTGTCCCTTCCCGAGCTGTCTTCGTTAATTGTGGTTTTAATTTTCGGTCTAAATATAAATCTAAATAGCAATAAATCTAGTATCTGGTTTAAATTGCTACAAAGTGATTTATTATTTGCAGATAATAATCCAATTGTCCCATTTATCCTGTCTATAGGTTTGGGGTCAATCTTTATGGTTGGTGGCTATTTCCTCCATAAAAAATTAGATGTGGAGTTGTAGGTGAGTAATTATGAAAAATACTACTTTAGTTAATATATTGCTTCTGGTTAGTCTATTATTATTATCTCCGTTAACAGAGAATCCTCAAGAGGCAAACCTAGTTCAAAATACACCTAAGTCTGTTGCTGTTGAAATCCATCAGCCAGAGATAAAAATAACCTCCTCATTTGTTGGAACTATCGTATTCAACGTAACATATTTTCAAACATCGGATAACAACACAGAAATCATTTTGACAAATGGATTATTAGATGAATTTAATCCTGAACTTGTTATCAAAGCTAAAGACGCAGGTTTTTACATATTTGATTTTATTTCTACACATATCGGGAAAGTGACAATAGAGGCTCAAGGGATCTATCAAATGAGTTGGATAATTATATCCATTTTTTCACTTCTCAAATTGATAATGTGGACAAAATCTCGATATTTCTAATATTGAAATATATAGGCAAATAAAAATTCAAACATCTGAAAGTAAATTGGTAACTATCAAGTAACTTACAGATTTTAAATGAACTTGTTTTAATTTAGTTATGGATGATAATCTTACTTTCTTAGCTAGACCACTGCGGATTCATATTGGATACATCAATGCCATACTCTCTCAACGCAAGGGAGATGTCGATCGAGGATACTTAGAACCATTAAATGAATTTGATTATTCTGCCGGTGAAATTTTCTTACATGGCATAAATGGGTTACATAGAGCAATTCGAACATATAGGGATCCAGTATCAAATTTCAATGATCATAACGTGATGCGTCTTGAATTAATTCTATAAAGGAAGAGCTTATGCAACTTTACTCGAATACAATCAATGATTTTGTTAAATTACTGTCTACAATTCCCCTTGAACAGATGGATTCAACAATTTTGTCTCCAATAGGTGGAAGAGAAACAAGTTTATTTGATTGGTTTAGTACTTGTGTAATGCACACGATACATCATATTGGACAGTCTCTCCGAATACATGGTATGGTTCTAAAAAAGGAAAATCAAGAAAACTTTGAAAGAAAAGCTACACCATCTTATCAAATTATTAAATAATTAATTTCAACTTCCTTGACCGTAAATCGGTACAATTACTGGAAACCCCGATAGGATAGACTTATTAATAAATCTGTATAATAGAAATTATGCTCTCAGAACACTCTGTTAACGAGGATGAAATGTATCATATCTGCAAAAACAATGATTCAAGCTATGATGGATATTTCTATTTGGGCGTGCTTTCGACCAAAATATACTGTTTACCTTCTTGTAAGGCAAAAATGCCTTTACGGAAGAATATCCGAATTTATAAGGAAAAAGACGAAGCCGTAAAGGATGGATTGAGAGGTTGTAAAAGATGCCGTTCTGAATTCTTCCCTTTCACACAACCATCCTGGTTGCAGTTAATTATTGATCTTATTGGTGAAAATAAGGAAAGGAAAATTGAGGACGATGAGTTGGAATCAATTGCTGGAGTTAATATTTCAACAATTCGGAGATATTTCAAGAGATATCAA
>JAAFKL010000178.1 GCA_021399405.1 Candidatus Heimdallarchaeota archaeon
AATATCCATGAGAATACTAGAAGTATGAGTATTACCTGTGACATATTTCTTTCAGTCATTGAACCAGATGACTTTGTCGTCTTCGCTAACTCACGTGAGGATAATAATCGGTGGAAAAATCCCCCAAAAAAACTAAGAACCAACCATGAAATAACTGATCCCCATTCAATTTGATTTAACTCAAAAACAAAATCAAGTATTCCTCCTGCCATAAAAATAAAAGCCCAAAAAATAAACGTTACTGCACTCATATGTAATTGGGATAATTTATCATACCCCTTCATCGAATCCATATACTTTAGAATTCCTTGAATATCCTCTTTAGCGATTTCATTTTCCATACTCTATAATGAAACCAATCATTATAATCTCTTTCCTAAGTTTGTCTCACAAACCAGTCCTTGGATGAGACCTGTCCATTTCATAACAATCTTTTAATCTTAAATACTAATTATTCTATTATTGTATGTATGGCATTAGTTTTAGAAGCGCAAAACCTGAAAAAAATGTATGGAAACACTATAGAGGCCGTAAAAGGTCTTAACCTAACAATTGAACAATCGACAGTATTCGGATTTCTAGGTCCTAATGGAGCTGGGAAAAGCACATCTATCAATATGTTCGCTGGACTACTAGCACCGACATCTGGATCCTTATCAGTTCTTGGATATTCACTTCCTGAAGAGGTGGATCTCCTAAAAGAAAAGATAGGTTATGTTCCCCAGGATTTGATTTTTTTTAATCATCTGACCGTGTTTGAGAATATGGAATTATTTGCAGTAAATTATGGAATTGCAAATAGGGATCAAAGAATAAATTTTCTACTTGAAAAACTACAGATAATAGATCTTAAAGATAGAAGAGCATCTAATATGAGTGGTGGTCAGAAAAGAAGACTTAATCTTGCCTTAGGGATGATAAATAATCCAAAATTGCTGATATTGGATGAACCATCTGCAGGAATGGATGCACATAGCAGGAATATTCTTTGGGATATCATTAGGAGTATTGCAGCTGAGGGGATGACTATTATTTTGACCACTCATCTAATTGAGACTGCAGACAGGTTAAGTGATACCATTGCAATTATTGACCAGGGTATTGTAAAAGTGGCAGATACTCCAAGTAATCTGAAAAAAGAATTTGGCGACGGTGAGATTCTTGAGATAACCTGGAAGGAGATCCCAACAGATGAGCAGTTGAGTTCACTTGAAAAGGATATAAATGATATAACAGAGCTCAATTCATGCTCGCTTATGAGATTCACCTCCAAATTTCAGACAGACGATGCTGTAAATAATCTAACTGATATCCTTGATGTGGTGGATAAATTAATTGGGAGGACACAAATTGCAAATATTTCAATTCATGAATCCACACTTGAGGATGTTTTCATTAAAATTACCGGGAAAGGCTTGAAGGAGGAGATATAGATGGATCTATCAAGAATTTTCTATTTGACAAAATCTAATTTCAAAGTATTTACCAGGGTCCGGCAATCATTTTTCTTCTCAATGATTTTTCCATTGATATTTATCGGCCTATTTGGCTTAGCTTTTCAAGAAGGTGACCCTGGAAACACTACTATTTCAATTTTACTGCAGAGTGAAGATACGGGAATTCCTTACCAGTTACCACTAGTCGAGGGCAATAATCTGCCTGCAGATTACTATTCGAAGCAGTTTATAACCATTTTAGAGAATATCACCTTTGAGGATGGTAAAACACCCATCTTTTCAATTGAACAAAGGTCAGCATCAGAATTTGAAAAAAGTATAATTGATATTGAAAAACGAAAGTACAAAGCATTGGTAATTCTTGATGAGGATTTCAGTTTAGCCGTTCTTTCAGCACGAAAACTTTCCTTTGAACAACGTATCCCAGATTTTAATTGGAGTGAATATCCAGAAAAAACCCTTACCGATATACACCTAAAAGGTGATCCCTCACTGGTTACCTACTCAATAGTCAGTCAAGTTTTTGATGTGGTTATTGATTCCTTTTTCACAATGAGTGTAAATGAAAGTACAGCTGTTCTATTACAGGAATCGCTCAGTTCTGATGGTTTGACAACTTTCGATCTGGTTGTACCTGGCCTGGTTATTTTTGCAATTATCAATAATTTGGGAACTACCGCTGGAGTTGCAGTCAGAGATGTAGCGGCAGGTCAACTTAATAGGTTGCGACTCACTAAGATGAAAAATACAGAGTATATAATTTCCATAATACTTAGTCAGATGATGATGGCTTCACTGCAAATCCCAATAATGTTTGGAACTGCTATGCTCTTTGGCTTCCCAATGACTCTTGGAATCTTTTTAAGTGGATTCTTGCTCTCATTACTGGTCAATATAGCTATTACAGGAATGGGTGTTATGCTTGCAGGTTTTAGTAGTGACGTTAATGCAGTTGGTGGATTAGCAGCAATAATTGGTACCCCAATGGCATTCATGGCAGGTGCATTCTTTTCAATGCCTAATCCAATACTAATTGCAGAGGGTGGTTTATTAGGAGAGAATAGCTTCAGGTTATTTGACATTCTCCCACCTACAAAAGCAATAACTGCAATGAGATTACTACTGGTTGGAAGAGATTTATCTGATGTGTGGTTTGAATTAACAATAACTGCCATTTTGAGTATCATGTATTTAACACTCGGAATAATAATTTACAGTAGAAAAAATCTAAAACCCAAATAATTTTAAATTTTGCTTTCTAACTCAAAATTGTTAATTTAATGATAGCCCCATACGATTTGAAATCTAAAGATGATAAGAATTATTGAGTAATTGAAATTGATATATTTGCTTAAATGAATGGATAGCGACCAATGAGGTTTATTATTTTAAGAAGTAAATTGTCATTAGCTTTTACTTTATATTTAGATAATCTAGATTATTATTTGTAATAGAGGTCTTTATACTTGACAGAAAAAACAAACATCGAGTTTGATTACACTGCCGGATGGGCTGATCCAGAGAACTACAACATAGCCACAGACCACGGTCTGAATGAGCAGGTTGTTAGAGAGATCTCCAA
>JAAFKL010000179.1 GCA_021399405.1 Candidatus Heimdallarchaeota archaeon
AGTAACTCATCAGTGACTGATGCCACAGCTTCTTTGATTTTTCCTTTTTTCCATAAATTCATTATTATATCTGCCTCTTCTTCGAATCCAACCCGTTTTAACATTGAGTTATAGTAGGTCCCCATTCCACCAAAATAATAGGCAAGGTGATTTCTAAGTAAATTCATCTCTTCTTTCTCATCTCCTGCAATTGATAGGACAAATGGTGTAATTGCGAATTCTGATTTATCTGCTGGAACTAAGGATTTTACTTTTTCAACTTCTTCTTTGAAAGCAGTAATAGGCATTATCACTGGAATCCACCCATCTGCAATATTTGCTGTCAACTCTATATTTTTTGGTCCCAATGCAGCAATATGAATGGGAATCTCTTTTCGTATATTTTTTATGGATATACTAAAACTCCTGAGATTCCCGAGTTGAGAAGTCTCGTGGTTCAGTCTTTTTCCATTTAGGAGCGTTCGAAGTATTTCAACATATTCTTTAGTTCTGGTCATTGGCTTTGCAAATTTCATTCCATGTAGATTTTCAATCACAGCAGGTCCACTCAATCCAAGGCCGAGGGTGAATCTTCCTCTAGACATCTCATCTATTGATGCCACAGTCATTGCCATGGTTGCAGCTGTTCTACTAAAAATGTTCACAATCCCTGTTGCTAATTCAACCTTATTGGTTACTTGGGATAGCACTGAAATCAACGAGAACGCGTCATGCCCCCATATCTCGGGTACAGATATCTGTGAATAACCCAATTGATCCACCAAAGGTGCCATTTTTATCAGATCGTGAGCAGGGAGGTAATCCGAACTCAAAACTATTCCTAAATCCATAATATGTCAATTTTTTTGGCATGTTTAATTCTATCTAGATCCCAGTGTATTAGTATTAGTTTTGCAATATTTTAATTCCCTAGTACGTTCTATTTTTATTTGTGATAATGATTCTTCATAATATGGTACTTCAGGTGGTTGTTGGTGTCTCCATTCTATTGGAAAGAGATGGTAAGATACTCATTGCAAAAAGAGCGGATGACAAAGACTATGGTCCTGGTTTGTGGGAAATACCAGCAGGTAGGGTTGAACAGGGTGAAGATCTCTGCAGGGGATTGTTCGAGAGGCTGACGAAGAGCTTAAAATTGAGGTTACCAATGCCATTCTATTTGATGTCTATACATTTTAAAAGATAAATCATCCAATGATTCTTCTGAGTTACTATTGTGAGTATAAAGGAGAGCCACAGATGAGCACGGAACACTCAGAGTTGAGATGGGATGATCCAAAAGAGGTGAAGAACTACTTTTCGTTTGACAGACAGGTTGAATCAATAGACAAGTTCCTTTTTCACAATAATTGCTTCAATAGTCAAAATTTCTCCTAAAACATTTTACATTTCACCCCTGAGATGCACTTGGATTTCAAGTATGGTCAAGGCTCTGCCACTATCATTTATCTATTATAACTACATCTTGCATTTAGAAGGCATGAAATTACAAAATTTAATTTATAGACACGATTAATTTATTATTTTACCAAGTTATTGAAAAAATAATTATTTAAACAATTAAATAGAAAAATCATTGAGATAAACTATAATTTCAAATTTCAGAACTCAATCATACATTTTACTTGAAATTCATCCTATGTGATTTTAACTAATTTTTACTTTAGAATTACTATTGTACTTAATATAAGAGATGTATATATTATTTAGCATGAGAAAAATCACTATTTCTATTATGATCACTATATCTGCACTAATCATTAGTGCTGGTTTAGTCACTGGTAGTTCAGTTATTGATGCAGAGTATTTTCTGGATCAAGTACCTGAACCACCTATCGCAGAGCCAGGAATCCCTGTAAATGTTACATTGGGTTCACCGGTTGCTGTTGCGGGTAATGAAAGCGTTATCCTAGTAACACCCACAGGAATTTCAATTAATGTGGTACCTTCTGAAAGTGTTGAAATTACGATAGATGAATCAAGCACTAATACGTTGGGTGCAATTCCAACTGGCCTGCTTTCTATTGGAATATATTTGTCCATTGAAATGAATGAAACCGATGTAGAAGTTGATGCAACTATTAGTTTACCATATGATGATAGTATGGTAGAAGGTTTGGATGAAAATTCTTTGGAGTTCAGATTTTATAATGAATTAACAGAGAATTGGGAGGCAGTTCCATCATCTGTTGATCTTGAAAATAAAATAGTGTATGGAAACACCACTCATTTCAGTTCCTGGACTGTTACTGGTACCGATCAAGCTGGAGATCATGGACCACCTCAAGCACTTCCTGGTGTCCCATTTGATATTACACCTGGAACTCCCATTGCAGTGGTTGGTAATACATCAGTTGAATTAGTAACTCCAAATGGGATATCTGTATCAATTATTCCTGGTGAAAGTGTTGAAATAACAATTGAAGAATTTACCGAAAACACAGCAGGTGCATTACCAAGTGGAAAATTATCCCTTGGTTTATACTTATCTATTGAAATGAATGAAACTGATGTTGATATATCTGCAACTCTTAGTCTACCCTTCACAGATGCAGATATTGCTAATTTAGATATTAATAGTTTAGAATTTCGATTTTATAATGAATTAACACAAAACTGGGAAGCAGTTCCATCTACAGTAGATCTAGAAAACAAAGTAGTTTTAGGAAATACAGATCATTTCAGTTTATGGACCATAACAGGTGACGAAGCAATTGCAGATGGTGAAATTGTTGAGGATACCAGTGCTGAAAGCGCACTCGGGATTAATATGCTCTTCTTAGGTGTTATTTCATTAGTTGCTATAGTTACCATAAGAAAGAAAAAATAAAATTTAAATGTTTCTAACATTTATTTTAACATCAATTATTTCTTAACACAAAGAAAAAATAAAGAGCATGAAAAAGTAAAAGCTGAGGTTTTTATTTCATGAAACAAAATATGAAAAAAATTGTATTATTAATATTATTACTTGGTCTTGTCTATTCTAACAGTACTTTTACTACCCTAGGATCAGTTAATGGCCATGATGAAGATATTACTGTTTCACAAGTTGACTCTAAGATAATCAATTTTGGGCATATCCCACTATTTCCCATACCAGATCAAAATATAACGGTGTTTATAAGTTTAAATTTTCAACCACCCGAATTTACCAATCTCACTCTTATATACAAAATAAACCAATCAGAAGAAATTAGAGTTGAGATGATCACAAAATCTAGCAATCAATTTGAGTTTAACATATCAGGTCAGAGTATTAATTCCTCAATTTTATATAAAATTGAATATTATGTAAATAATAAAATTGTTGATCTAAAACCATTAAACGGGTTTGTGGAAATTATAATAAATCTTGATCCATCGAATGCTAATATCACAATTATTTCAGGGCAACGAATATCATTAAATCCATCACTATACACAATAAATGATGAATTTAATCTAATAGAGATGCAAATAAATATCACTAGCCCTGTTGAATTATTCTTTAACATTACTGATAGAACGAAAATTGAAGATATAGCAGGTTACATACCCCTATCAGAAAAAGTAAACATTGAGTTAAATGATAGTAATGCTTTAGAATCAGCAACACTAATAATTAACTATGACCAGTCATTAATAAATGAATTTGGGGTGACAGAATCTACAATGAATTTACTTACTCGTGAAAGTAAATTAAATTCTTGGACTGAACATCCGATTATAATTGATGAGACGAGTAATCAAATTATAGCTAATGTCTCTCATTTTTCAGAATGGGTTGTTACATCTCAAAACTCTATTTTGAGATTACTTTCTATTGATAACATTGATGAAATTAAATTGAACTTTCAAAATCACATACGTTTAATTGGATCTAATGTGGGGAATATAAGAGCAGATAATGTTACAGTAAAAATATTTTTACCATCTGGTTTATTATTGAATAACGAGACATCTACATATACAATCAACCATTTATATCCATTAGAAAATATCACTGTGGTATGGAGTTTTTATGCTGATATGCCTGGAATTTATACAATTATATTACTGCTGGAATCCAGTAATGCAGAAAACGATATTGGTGATTTTCAAACAGAGATATCGAATTTAGATAACACAGATGATGAATCAATTACAAATAATTCAGATACTACTGATCAATCGAAGATAAATTCATATTTTAATCTAGAAATGTCTTTAAGTGTTATATTTATCTTATTTATTTGGAAAAGGAATAAAAGAAAAGAATTGAAAAAAATATATTAAAGAGATGAAAATAATGAATTTAACGATTAATAAATGGAATAAATATTATTCCGTGTTTCTGTTAATTATATTCATTTTCACCCTTACAAAACCTGTTACTTCTATTAATCCAACATTAACACTTAGTCAAAATAGTTTACATATTGAAGTATTAGAAGTTAGTAACGATATTGCTCTCATAAATAATTCCTCTGATCTATGGAATGAGATAATAAAAGTCAAATTATTAGAAAATTATACTGCGTCAAAAACAATTAACATAATATTCCAAGAAATAATAAATATAGAAGCTGTACATATAAATGGCACCCCGTCACCTAATCGGGTAATTTATAATAATGAAAGATCAGAAATTACTATAACTCCAATCATCGAAATAAAAGAAAATGATATATTGTTCATTGAATTACAAGGGACTTTCGTTGCAGATTTAGAACAAATAGAGGACGAAAGATGGTTATTTAGTTATAGGTGGGGAAATAATTATTACATCCCAAAAATGAGCCTATCAATTGTTTTGCCTGAATTTAGTATTCTTTCTGGAAATGAAAATTTGTTGGATGTATTTCCTAGTGGTTATAATTTTAGTTCAAATGGAAAAAATATAATCATAACTTGGGATAATTTGGTACGATCTGAACCATCCGAAACCAATACAATCATTATAAAAATGGAATATTATCTGGACTTAAATCAATCTGAATTAAATAGTAGTACAGCTTTTAACACAGTTAATTTTCTTCAGGGCATGATTAGTATTTTATTAATAATAATCTTATTAATAGTATTATTAATACAATTTTCAAAGTTATCTATAAAACAATTTACTAATAATGTGAAATATATTTTTAAAAATTCTCAAGGGGAAGAAAATGTTTCAGCAACAAAAATTAAAACAACAATTATTCCGGTCATACTTAAGCCACAGCTTAAAGATATATTATTGCTAATTCAAGAAAATGGAGGGATGATGAATCAAAATGATCTTGTTTTGCAATCTGGATTTAGTAAATCAAGAATAAGCCTTTATTTAAAAGAATTAGATGAGTTAGAATTAATATCCAAAGAAAAACAAGGTAGGGAAAAATTGGTTTATCTTAAGGTTGATATCAAAACATAAATGAGGGTAAATCTCATATTCTTTCGCTTTTTACATTTTCAATTTTGCTGAAATTTGAGTTACAATGGTACACTGCAAGTATTTGTAAATTCCAACTTTTATTATAAATCAATAAAAAAAGGTAAATAGTACTCATTATCCTATTTTGTGATAGAATATGAGATACTAATTAATTTGAGATATGGACTAATAACTTCTCAGAAGTGTTTTCTATTAGCTGAAACCTGTAATGGATTAAGTTTAATAATTTCAGAAAAATATTAAGATTTTACAGTTAAAAGCTTTGTATACCAAAGTATAATCATTAATTTATATTGTTTAGAATTGTTCTTTATGTAGGTGTTTGCACATAGTATGCGTAATGTTAAATGAAAAGAAACTATTTGTGAAAATTAATTTGGCATTTTTTAATAAGTGGCTGCTTTAGAAGTCTCCCCAAAGGCATCATCAGTTGTAAACCATTCAAACTTGCCAATAAAGGCGAAATCTGTCCAATTCAGGTTACCAAAGCCAACCTTGTTGTCCAAGTATCCATTGTCTGGAATAAAAATGGTAATCTGAGAACCTTTTGTGATTATTTGGTTGTAATATTGCCCAATATTTAGTACAATCAGTCCATTCACTTCATCTATTGTAAAAGCTATTCCTCCAGGTATCACTGTACCTGCAACTGAGACAGATGCGGTGTAGTCAACATCTTTCCAACTAATGGTTGTGGGCATGATTAATGTGAAATTGGCTGATCCTGCTCTAAGGCCTCCACTCTGTACGTTGGCTGTAATCACAAAACTTGGTTTTCCTTTCCATCCTCCATTATCAGTCTGAATAACAGATTCTATAACTATCTTGCCCTGAGAAAGTATAATTCTTTCAGGTTCTTGGAAGGCGTAGAAGAGCATGTTTCTCATAGCAGTTCTGGTATAAGTGGCAGTTCTATGGTCTAAAATAAGAGATGTAGAGATATGATTTCCAAGTGTCAAGTTGGCCTCTTTAAGTGCCAGAGATGATCCTGTGTGATTAAATAGGGGAGTTTTAAATCCTAAAAATTTGAAATGGATCTCTATATGTGAACTACCCATTTGTGTCCCTATCCCTGGCGAGATATGTGCTGCATCATAACCATGTTCGTCAATGTATGGCTCCTCTTTCACCCCACTCAATCCCACCAGTAAACTAGGGTAAGAACTATTGAACTCATAATAGTTATCGGTGACTATTAGTTTTGAACTCACATCGCCTATATTTGGGATTATACCTTGAATCTCTTCAGTGGCAGTAGCATTGATCTGTGTTCTGATATGTTCTACAGTACCTCCAAACAACATTGGTGTATTGGAGAGATGTACTGATCTGGCAAAAGTAGAAGCATCAACATGTATTGCCCATTCCGCAAATATTACCAACTGGTAATACTCGTTGAATGCAGTATAATTCAATCCTAAAAGATCATTTTGAGAAATATCATTCACAGAGTTAAATATAAACTGGATTTTATTAGATCCATTGGCTTTTTGCATCTCGGTTATCCAGTAATAAAGAGCAGATGTTGTATCTGCTGCATCTTGCCCGTGGTGAATGATGGAGACATTATATCTGACCCAATTGAATAAAATCTTTGATATCTCCTCTCTCTCTACAATTTGGTTCACAATGCCGGGTTGGGATCCCACCTTTAATTTGTAGGTAAAACTGGTATCATAGAATATTCTGGCAGTTTTCACTAAAGGGTCCTTTACACTAACAGTGTAGGTTGCATTTATGTCCTTAGATTGCTTATAACCCATAAAATTTCCATTTTCATTGTATACTTCTGCACCAATAGCTGAGTCGATTTCCCAAGAAACTATCTCATCAAGTTTCTCACCATAAACAAGAACATCAAAATCTATGACATAGATGTATGATGGATCATTCGGGCCAGCATTGTAATTAACTGAAATTCTTAGACTTGTATAGTACTTTTTCGTTTCAGCTTCATAAATTGGCAGATTATAAGGGGATTTGGCTAATGAGATGCTTATATCAAGATCGCCAGTGTTAGAAGATGAAGATAATGCGCCTAGTGTGGTATCACTGATATCAAGGGCTTGTGAACCGTCAATATTATTGAGTACGACAGTAACTGCGGTTCCTCCTGCTATAGAAAGTACAACAAGTAACATACTTGCCATAACTGGACTAACTGCTCTTTTTGAAAAAATATGGTGTCCTTTTATCTTCATCTGCATACTAGTATTATACATAAAAAAAAAATGTTCTGTAATAATAATAGTCGAAATTAGGCATAGAGTTCTACTAGATCTACTCTAAAATCTTGAAATCTCTGAATTTTAAGTTTCTGCGATGTAATGAAACAATGATCTCACACTGATCATCTCCACAGACTTTTATTATAATCCATAACTGGTAAAGAACAAAATTTATTTATTGTTACTACTATTTAGGCATCTTGTAGGGAACAATAATAGATACAAATATTAATTTACCCGATGATACAAAACTAGGGCAATATTTGTAGATATTGAAGCTCAAGGATTCATTTTTCTGCAAAAATTTAAGTTAATAATTATGCCTGTTATCAGTACTCCCTTAATTCACCTATTTATTTTAAAAATAGGTGTCAAATAAAACATATTCATTCCATTCAATTTGATTCATGGAATATAACCGCTGTATTGATTGAGTAATAATGCTCTTGGTTGGAATAGCTGCACACAGTAATAGTATTTTATCATCAAATGTGAGTGATGGATTTAATAAAATATTTTTTGCGACTTTGAAAAATATCTCTTCATTTGACTTCATTGAAGCAGCGTGCTCTCTTCTTTTGGCCATTAACTTGAAATCTTGCCTGGAATTTATTTTTTCTATAATTGACATAAGTCATTCCTCAACTGAAAGTCTCCAATAACTCTAAATATTCTTCAATATCAAACCTGTTTGAGTAATATAATTGCTCTATTGATTTCAATATTATTTCCTTTCTTGGAATTGTAGATATTAATTGAATAATCCTCATTTTCAAGGGTAGTTTCGAATTTAATATGATATTTTTCGCCACAGAAATAAAAATATCATCATCTGACTTCATTGAGGCAGTGTTTTCAAATTCAATAGCCATTTTATTATAATTTTGAAACTCAAAATTGTTCTCGGTAATTTCTAACATCCTAAATAATATACATACATTTGATATTTAGTACAATTGTATTTATTTAGTAAAAATTAGTATAGAAAACAAAACATGGATCTTGTTTTTTTTGCATGATTAGGCTTTGAATATTTAAAAAATAGTTTATTTATATATTTTTTCTAGTTAAATTAAAAATATTCCCGAGGAACAATGATATCTTTCAATGAAAATTAATTTGTTTGATTTTTATTCTAATTTCTTATTAAAATAGACTGTCGTTGTCAGACGGTAAAATATCTAACAAAACCTGCCATAGACTTTAGCAATGTATTCTATTATGATTTCAGAATATAGGACGTCTTGCCTTCAGTGTTTTAAATACTACACTATATGCCATCATCATCAATTTCTTTCACTACTGTTCCTGGAATTGATGAGGATGTTCTTTTCACTATCTTAGCTCACCCTTTAAGAAGAAAAATTCTAAAAGAATTACATAGTAATAATACATTATCATTTACTGATATGAACTCGTGGGGAATAAAACCAGGTACACTTTACTTCCACATCAAGGAGTTAAACAATATGATCGTTCAAAATTCTGACAAGAAGTATACCTTAACAGAGTTAGGGTTAGAAGTTTGTACTTGGATGTTGGGTAAAAACGGGAGGGTGACAGTCACTAAAATCGATGCATTTACCTTGTTCGTACAACCATTTTACCCATCATTCAAAGATTCAGTTATTTTAAAGGTAATTCTTGTTATGTTATCAATATTTTCCACCATATTCAGTTCTAGAATAGATGCGGTAATTTTAGGACCATTCATATTTCCTCTGGATGAGCTCTCATTTATGACTTCACTTGTTTTAAATCTGATAAGTTTTATTATTGAGTTAGCAATCATCTTAGTCATATTATGGTTTTTTGGTTTGAAAACAATTAGATTCAGTTATTTAGTCATTTATTTGATGTTCTCAAATTCTATTACATACTTAGGAATCATAATTCTTGTCTTTCTACCATTTAGTATTTCCATTTCACCTATTTTTTGGATAATCTTTGTTTCGGTATCACAAATTTTTGCTATTTTGGTGCTGTCAGCCTCGTAAATCTATATAGGTTCTCTAAATCCAGGAAAAGCATTAATTACTGCCTTAATAGTAAGTTATTCAATGTTGGCGTTAATATTTTACCTTTCTTCATCTCCACCATGGCTATAAATGCAATTGATGAAAGGGATCGATAATCCAGATTGCTATGAAATCAATTCGTATCAAAGATCAATTTTTCTCAAATAATTAGTTAGACTTTACTTCTTTTCAAAATAATCAAAAGAACACACATAATTTTGACAAGGCAATCATTTTGAATATTTATTTGAAGGAATTTTACTTGATAAAATTGGAAATAATTAATGCCAGAGGATATTTGTTATCTTATTTTTATGTTAAATTGTATAACTGTCAGTTGTTTCTACATTTTGAGTAGAGTCGTAAGGTAGATCTGCAACAACATCCACAACAGTTACGGTATGGGTTCCTGTATCAGCAGGATCTACTGTGAAATCAGCAACGCCATTGCTATCAGTAGTTACTGACATTTGGGTCATAGTACCATCTGGGAATGTCCAGTCGATTGAAACAGTTGCACCACTTACCACACTTCCAGAATTGTCAAGAATTGTAACAAAAGCGTCCAATCTATAATATGGGTTCCTACCTCTAATGTAATCTAAATCCCAATCTATACTCGAAACGTATACATACCCATCTCCTGTCGAACCTGCTAATGTTGTTGCGCTTGCTGGATCTGACTTTGTACCCTCATTTCCGGAAGTATCGACAGCAGATACCTCATATATATATGTAGTATCACTTGTTAGCCCTGTATCCGAGTATGAGGTTTGTGAGCTTGATATTTGAGCCACATAAACACCATCTCTGTAAACCTTGTAGTAAGAAAGATCAGTTTCAGAGTTTACATCCCAAATCAGATCAATTTGTGAAAATGAAATGGCTGTAGCTGTGAGCCCAGAAACCTTTGATGGTGGGGTTGTATCATCACCACCTCCAGATCCTGATAAATCTATGGTCACATCAACTGCATAATGATCAGAACCCGTATCTGCACTGGGAGTATCTCCAACTGTCGATGCAAGGAGCATACTCATTGTGAAATGCTGATTCACTGTAATGAAATCGATACGACCGTCAAGATTATTGGCTTGATGCCCATAAGTGTAACCTGGATCAGATGGATTTAGCTCTCTGTAAACATCTAACCAAGTGTGGATTTCCGATGAAAAGGAACCATATGTTGGGTCGTCCGGTCGTATCATCATGGTAATAGGTCCTACCCCCAAATCACCACGATCTGGAGCTAAGCTTGGATCCTCCGTATCTATAGGAGAGAAACTATTTAGATCTCCCATATAAATAATTGGTACATCTCCCAACCCATCCATGTAATTAATGATGCCCTCTTGTTGCATGTCCCTCTTCTCTTCATTTACAGGGTCTCCTGAACAGCATTTAAGATGTGCACCTATAATATGTGTATCATAAGTATTGAGATCAACAACAACATCAAAGAAATCATGACTAGGATCATGAGTTGATCCATCATCAAGTGTCAAAAGTGCGATTTGAGTTGTGCTTACAATAGGAAAACGGGTGAATATTGCTTCCCCAGATGTTTCATACTGAATATCCTGTGTTGTTGCACAAGTATAGGGATCTTCACCAATTCCAGTGAAATAATCATTAAATTCCTGACAGTATTGGTCAAGTAGAGCATTGTTGTTGTCGTCAAATGCTCCTGTCTCAACTAGAATCGCAATGTCTGGATTTTCTTCTTTTATGACCTGTTTCCAGTCTGCGTTGGATCCAGATTCTTCAATATTGAATGTCATGAATTTTACTTGCTGTGTTGCAGCATGTGTCTCACCAACATTTACAAAAGCTATTAGAGGTATAATAATTATAAAAATAAAAGAAATTTTACTGATTTTCTTCATGCATGGGTATAAATGATGTTCATTTATAAAATAGCGCAAAATTATTTTGTTTGCTGATAAAAAGATATTTGTTTGAAATTATTTAATATTTAATATGTATATTTGTTAATTTTTTTCAAATTATGAAAAAAAGAATAGTTAGACACTTGTAACTCCCTTATAAACTGTTTAATAAACCACGGTGACACTAATAATGAAAAACTAATCATGATTCATTCAATTTTATTGAGAGGGATTTGATGGATATAATCATCTTCAATATTCCAAGTATTTTTAGCAATATAATTCTTATGATAAAAATAATAAAGCAGTGTATTTGGTACATGTAATTGATTCACTTTAAAATAATTAGGAGCTGTATTTTGCCACAAAAACTTTGCCATCTCAGTAGATGCCAAGGGTGATGCAATCGTTTCGACCACATAATTATCTTTATTGCAATAAATATTACTAAGCAATGGGAGAGATGAAGATTTGAAGAATTCGATTAGTGTTTTATCATTTAACTCTGAATGTCTACTAAACTTACCAAATATGACCTGAAGATTATTCATACCAAAAAATGATTCATCATACAACAAAATACCTCTATATATTATATTTTGCTTGATTTTGGAAAGATATCTTGAAATAACAGAATTTGAAAGATTGTAAGTTTTACTTAAAAATTTCAAGGGAACTTTAGCATTTATTGTTAACTCTCTTAATAATTTGGCATCTATTTGAGACATTACATACTGCTTGTCTGTTTCATGAACAACAAAGCTTTGCTCTGATTTTGAAAGATAATTGACCCATAATTTATTTATCAAATAATCTTTAGTATCAATATTTTGATTATTCCAATTTCCACCATTAATAATTTTGCTAAAATCAGGATAGGAATAGGAATAATTAGAACATGGAAGAATCAGGATCTCTTCAATATTTAACAGATTTCTGATTTCCTGGAGTATTAACTCCATTTTAGAAACGATCCCCTTTGGGATATCAAACTGGGCATATAAACTGACTGAATTTTTGAAAGATTGACCTCGATAATGGGTGTAAGGATGTTCATCACAAAAATCTATTAATTTTTTTAGTGATTGGGCATCAGGAATATTATCAAATAACACATTTAAACGGACCAATCCAATACTCGGTGGAAAGTAAGAAGCAACCACTTCAGATTGAATTCTTAAACCTAACAAGCCATCATTAATTTCTCTATCTGCCCGAATAAATCCATTTACTTTCATATTCATGACACGATCTTTAACTGTAGCAGGTGCAATCTTAATCTTTTTGCTTAAGCTATTATAGGTTTGAAAGGGATTAATATATAACTCATTAAAGATAAGCTTATCCTTATCATCAAGAATGTATCGCATACATCAGATCCCTCAATATTTTTTTAGGAACATTAATAGACTTCGGTATCTATACTACCTGTTCCTGAAACTCCACCTGGTGGGTCAAATATGATGCTCTCAGTAACAAGATAGGGACCACCATTCATCAACAAGATTTTTACATCTATTCTATAATCACCAGATTCCATGGCATAATTATAAAATGTGGTTGAGAAGGTAAGCTGATTTAATCTAGTGTTTACCCCCAATGCATCATAAACTTGAAAACCGGAAGGCTGAGTCAGGTAAATATAATAATCGAATTGATATCGATTAGAGCAATATAGATCGACTAATACCTCAGCAAATACATCATCCTCATCACCATCTAAATCAACATCTGCGTAATATGCTGACGCAATACGAATTGAGACGTATGGATCACCACATCCAGAACTAGAGGTAATACTATTTGGATTAACACCAGATACAGAAACTGAATTTACAACCACCAATAATAAAATAGTCATAATGAATGTATTTTTTGCTCTTGTAAGAAATGTCCCATAATACATAATACAATTATTTGAAGTATATATAAAAATATATTGTAAATAATCTTGAGATATCAAGCACTACACTTGAAAACATGTGCAATAGGTTGAAACTCGAAAATAGAAGTACTAGATTCAGAATTAATTACATATCACTTTTGCAGTTTTTGAAATAAATTAAGAAACCTTTTTAAAACATAGTTAAAAAAATTCAATATATTGTTTTGAAAATACGAATAAAGCAATATAAATCCGAAAGGATAGAATAAAAAGTTGATTAAAATGAATAATAAAAAATTTTTATCATTAATGACAATTTCATTGTTCGTAATTAGCAGTTTAGCCATTGCAGTAACAGTGAGTGCAGAACCTATGGCCTATATCACAGTAGGTAGACCTGGAAGTGGTGGTGGTACAACACCACAAACTATCCCCTGGGGAATATCTAGAGTTAATGGTGATACTGCCCAGACAACAGTAGACGAATCTGGCGTTAATGTAGCCATTCTTGATACTGGTATTGATGTAACCCATGAGGATTTACAAGGTGTATTTGTTTGGGGATACAGTTTCTACCTAAAAAACAGAGAAATATCTGGTGCAGAATGTACTATAGCTGACCCAAGTCCATGTAATGATGGACATGGTCATGGAACACATGTAACTGGTACCGTAGCAGCACAAAACAATGAAGTAGGTGTATTAGGTGTTGCACCAGATGTTGATATTTATACAATTAAAGTATTATCTGACAGAGGTTCTGGAACATACTCTGCAATCTCAAATGGTATCATAATTGCAACCAACGGTCCAGATGGACTGCTTGGCACATCAGATGATGCAAATGTAATTTCGATGTCACTTGGTGGTTCTTCTGGAACTGCAGAATTAGAAGCAGCAATAAATTATGCACTTGATAATGGCGTGGTTATAGTTGCAGCAACTGGAAATGATGGTGCAGACTCTCCAAGCTATCCAGCAGCATATCCTGGTGTAATGAAGATAGGTGCCATCGATTCCGACAATGTTATTGCTTCTTTTTCAAATAGAGGTGAAGATGTTTTTGCTCCTGGTGTAGATGTTTTATCCACCACACCTGGTAATAGCTATGCTAGCTGGGCAGGTACCTCAATGGCAACACCACATGCAGCAGGTGTAGTAGCACTTGCATGGGCATCCCATCCAACGTATACAAATCAGCAAATCTTCAACCTTGTTGTTGGTACCACAGATAGTTACGATGTAGTTGATGCCTCCCAAGTTGTATAAAAATTCAATATATTAAAATATTAATCAAATCTATACCAAACATATAATAAAAGCTAGTTTAATAATAACTTATACTTGATATGGTTCAATGAATCTGAATTTAAAGGATATTCTGAAACTTACTAACAATGAGGAAAAAGTGTATTCCCAATTACTTATCAATCCAGATGCGTCCACTAAAGAAATATCCGAGGTGACTGGTCTTCCTCGAACCAGAATCTATGAAATTCTGGCAAAATTGGCTAACAAACTGCTGCTCGAGAAACGTGACAGCAACGGCTACCATGTGGTTCCACCTGGAACAGCAATTGAAAATATCCAACAGAGCATTAGATCCAAGACAGAGTAGAGGATGGATGCTCTCAATGAACTGGGAGTAAAGCTATCCGAGGTATGGACTGAAGGGGTGGCGGATGTGATCAGACCAGGTGTGGAGATTTTTTCCTTTAAAGATATTGAATCGAATTACTTACGGGAACTCAAAAATATTAAATCAAGGGTATTTATAGCTGCATCTAATAATACAGGGGGTATAGACTGGAGTAAGAGTGGAGAGGCTTTGGCAAAAACATACTCTGAAAATCTTGATATTCGTTACCTCTATTCAGAAGCAAAGATGGCAAGTAAAATGGTGTATGCATTTAAACACTATGTACCTTTTTCTAACCTAAAAATCAAGATAAGGGCAAATAAAGAACTAGCATCATCATTTATTCTGCTAGATAATAATTTGTATATTTTCTTTATGGGTGCAGATACTGTGGAGACCAAAGTGCTCTCTGTGAATAGTTCCCAGTTGGTCAAGACCTTCGAATGGATGTTTTTTAATATGTGGGTATCGGGAAGTGAGGATCTTTGATCATGTGACAAGTCTTTTTGGTCATTGCGCTGATAATATTCAAAGATCAAACAACATTTTTGAAACTGTTTAATCTAGTATGATCTCTAGATAATTAATTTTTCATTTAATTTCTGATTCTAATGATTTATATTATTGTAAAATATACCCTTACAATTACTTCAAATACCCAAAATAACTTATATTCACTAGTATAAATACTAATAAATATCGAAAAAATGATTAATTATTTAATATGAAATTGTCTTTATATTTAAGTATAATTTACATAGTGTTACAAAATAACCTGTAAATGGTAATTTATATAATAACTGTAATGGTAAAATGTTGTTCTTGTTATCGAATGATTTAATTCATCAAGAGATTAAAAACCTTAAAGATGGAAAATTTGCAATAATTTTGTTGAATATGGGGGGGCCCCAAAACTTGGGAGAAGTTAAGCCATTTTTGAATAAGCTATTCGCAGACGCGGATCTCATTCAACTTCCATTTTACCTTAAACCATTTCAAGGTTTAATAGCAAAAATCATAACAAAATCAAGATACAAAGTAACCCAAAAGATGTATCAGAAGATAGGAGGGGGATCTCCAATTGTCGAGATTACAAAGAATTTTGCTTCCAATATTTCTGATGAGTTTGAAACGGGTGTTGTGGTTAAATCTGTGATGAGGTATAGTCAACCAAGTTCAGAACAAGTAATTAAACAATTGGAAAAACTTGGTGTGGAAAAAATTATTCTTTTTAGTCAGTATCCATACAACTCATCTGCAACCACTGGATCGAGTGTAAAAGATTTCGTAAAATTTTTCAAAAGATCAAACCTCAAAGACCGGTGTAAAGTCAGAATTCTTGATGATTGGGGACTTGAACATGCATATACGCGCTGGTGGGTAAGAGGGATTATAAAAGAGCTGAAAAAACTAAAAGATTTAGGAATAGATCTAGATAAGAAAATCCATGTAGTATTTACTGTACATGGTCTTCCAAAGAGTTACATCGAAAGAGGAGACAAGTACAAGGATCAAGTCGAGGTATCAATGGTTAAAATTGTTGATGAGGTCAAGGATAATGGTTATAGTCCTACCTTTCACCTTTCCTATCAAAGTAAGGTGGGACCGGTGGAATGGATTAGACCCTATACTGAAGATATAATAAAAGAAGTTTCAGCCATAGCAGAAGCCATGATAATGGTGCCACTGGGTTTCGTCTCAAATCATGTAGAAACTTTATATGAAATAGATATTTTGTATAAGAACTTAGCTACAGATCTTGGCATTAACTATTTTACTAGAGTGGAAGTACCGGATGCAGATAAAAAATACAGTAGAGGGATAGCGAAAATGCTTGAAAAATCAATGGAGGGAACATTTTAATGCTTAATATTGGGGTAATTACCTGGAGATTGGGTAATTCTACCATCTGCAATCTTGAGAGGCTTGTCTTACCTGAACAGAAAAAAAAAGAAACATTGAAGAAACTTTCACACGATTATAATGGTATCTGTTATATTAGTAGTTGTCAAAGAATAATACTTGTTGTGGGGGTATCCAATGAAATGCTCTTGGATAATCTTAAAAAAGATTACTTGGAAGAATTGGGCATTTCAGACAGCATTAATGAAGAAAAATATGTGGGCACCCATGCATTGAGACATCTGGGAGAAGTGATCGCTTCACTCGATTCCATCACACTGGGTGAAGATCAGATCCAGCACCAATTCAAGGAAGCTTTTGATGATAATATACCATATATGAGTAATATTCTGAAATTTCTCCTACAAAGGGTAATTCGATTGGGGAAGAGGGTCAGAAATTTGCCTGTTTATAATAAGGGAAGAATTTCTACCATTTCCATGGTTGTGAAATCATATCACGATGAGTTTAGAAGAGCTTCTAGTATAGGAATTGTGGGTACTGGAAAGATGGGAAGAGAAATACTTAAAGGATTGGAGAATTACAAGAATAAGTTAGTTATTTATTCTCGGAGTGAAAAAAGATCTGGAGATAAGTTGGTCAACAGGGCTATATTACGATTGGAAGAAATGCATCATCACGATATTCTACTTCTGGTCACTGATGCAGTCAGACCTATCATCAATAGGGATTTCCTAATTGAAAGAGGGATCCACCCCTCTTTAATTTTCGATCTATCTCTCCCAAGGAACTGTGATGATGATGTACTCTCAATAGATGATCTTCAACTGTATCGACTCTCCGATCTACTGATTGAATCAAAATATTCCACTAATGATGAGGAAATAAAGACAGTCTTTGAGTTCTTAAATGCAGAGAATAGAAAAATCATCCTCGAATATTTGAAGTATGCAAAATCAGAAATTTTTACATCCCTTAGGAAGGATATCCAGACAATCGCCAATGATAACAAGATGAGTATCATAAATGGGAATATGAAGGCTGAAAGACAATATGACCTTATGGTGAAGAAGATGCTTCATATTTCTCAAACTCATATTGAAGAATTAATTCGGGGATCAAATTAAATGAAAAAAATAATTATGGGTACAAGAAAGAGTCAATTAGCTCTGAAACAGGCAGAATTGGTGAAAAATAAAATTGAGAAGAATTTTCCTTTCGAGGTTGAGATTCGTCCAAGTTCCTCACTAGGGGATAGGGACAATATCTCACAATTACATACTTTCAGAGGAAGTGGCGTATTCTCTGGAACTATTGAGAAGGCATTGTTAGAGGGAAAGATAGACATTGCTGTACACAGTCTAAAAGATCTTCCAATAATTGATACCGAGGGGTTAAACCTTGTTGCCTACATGCAAAGACATGATTTTACTGACAGCCTGCTGATAAAGAAGGATAAGATTGTGTCACTTGAACCTCTGAAACTTAAAGTCAACACGAGAATTGCTACCGGAAGTCCAAGACGTCAGACGCAGTTGAAGTTCTTTGATCCCCATGCTATTCTACTCGACATCAGGGGGAATGTGAATACCAGAATATCACGGCTAGAGACAGATTTGGTAGATGGATTGATCATGGCTAGTGCAGTTTTTGAAAGATTGGATCTTGACCTCCCGAAAAATGTTATTAGAGTAAGATTACCCATAAATCTATTTCCAACAGCTCCAGGACAGGGTGCAATTGCAGTGCAATCTAGATCGGGAGAACTAGAGGAATTATCTTTAATTGGTGATGAAATTACCAAAGAAGCAGTTACATCGGAGAGAGAATTTCTTAACTTGATCGGTGGTGGTTGCGATATTTCTGTAGGAGTGTCCGCATATTTTGATAAGGTTTGGAATCTGAGTTGTAGTATTCCCACAGGAAAGAAGTATGATAGCTCCTTATCCTTTTACCATTTCACAGGAGATAATCTTGAACAATTATTTACAATGCTAAGAAAAAGAATGGGACCAACTATCCCGGAAGATCCTAACTTTCCTAATATCGGCACAGTATTGATTGCTAGGGATCAGAACGATAGTAGCCCATACCGTGAGTTACTAGATGAGAAAGGCATAATTAACAGCCACATGCAGGTATTCCAGTATCAGACAAGATTTGATCAACTAGAAGATAATTTAGTGGTGGAGAAGTGGAAGAAAGCAGACTGGATTATGCTATCAAGTAAAAGAGCTGTTGAATTCCTTCTCTTATTGAATAAATTCCACCCACGTTCTGCATTTAGAATTGGAGTGGTAGGGCCTGCCACAGCAATTGCTGTACGTGAATCTGGATTACCAGTTCATTATGTTGCAGCTGGGAGGATGGAAGAATTTAAAGAAGATATGAAGCAATTGTTGGAGATATACCCTGGTAAGGTATTATACCTTTCTGGAAAACATTTTGAAGGGAAACCATTGCAAGATGCAGAAATGATAACTGTATATGAGGCCAAACCTGTGGAATTAATCAAACCCTTCGTTCCAAACACAGTGGTCATATTTTCTAAAAGATCAGCCAAGTTAATTATTGAGAAACTAGGTAAGAGATTTTGCAGCAATTGGATTGCCATAGGTAAGACCACTGGAGAATATCTCTTGTCTGAGAACCTGCAATTTAAGGTAGCAAAAACACCCACTCCAAAAGGAGTGTTAGATGCGATACAAGAGGTGAATGCATGAGACGAGGAAGAAGACTTAGATTAAGCAAGAATTTGAGAGATTCACTGGCAGAAGTTAAATTAGATATGAATAATTTTGTCCATCCACTTTTCATTGTGGAGGGAAAAGAGATCAAGAGAGAAATTAAATCCATGCCCGGAGTTTTTCACATGAGTGTGGATGTGGTGGTAAAAGAGATGTCGAAATATCTAGATTTTGGATTGACTAATTTCATCCTCTTTGGTGTACCATCACATAAAACATTCGATGGAACTGGCGCGTTTGATCCCGAAGGACCTGTCCCCATGGCACTACGAGCTATTAAGGATGAGTGGGAGGAACCAGTACTTTACTCTGATGTTTGCTTATGTGAGTATACTGATCACGGGCATTGTGGCATTCCAGATTCTAAGGGATACATTATGAATGATATTTCGCTTAAACAACTGGCAAAAACTGCATTAGCCTATGCTGAGGCCGGAAGTGACTGGGTCGCCCCTTCAAACATGATGGACTTTCGTGTAAAATCAATCAGGGAAATATTGGATGATAATGGCTTCAATAACACATCAATACTCAGCTACTCGGCCAAATTTGCAAGTGCATATTACGGACCTTTTCGAGATGTGGCTAACAGTGCCCCTTCATACGGAGATAGGAATAGATACCAGTTAGATTACAGGGGTATTAGGCAAGCCATGTTTGAACTGCAATCGGATGAGGAACAAGGAGCAGATGCAATAATGGTTAAACCCGCACTAGCATATCTAGATATATTGAGTAAAGCAAGAGAGGGAACCAATCTACCTCTTTATGCCTACAATGTGAGCGGGGAGTACTCAATGGTGAAATTGGGGGCTAAGAATGGGTTATTCGACGAGAAAAAAGTAGTATTGGAGAATCTAACCGCAATTAAGAGGGCAGGGGCGGACATGATAATCACATATCATGGGACAGATATAGCGAGGAATGAGTGGTTATGACACAACTAGAAGAAACACAGAAATATTATTCACGAGCCAAGGAAATGATGCCTGGTGGAGTAAGCTCCCCAGTTAGGTCCATGAAGGCAATTGGAGGGACACCTCTTTATATTAAAAGTGGTAAGGGAACCCAGTTCACTGATATTGACAATAACACCTACTATGACTTATGTATGAGTTTTGGTCCCCTAATACTTGGTCATGCAGATGAACGGGTGGTAAACACTGTCATCGAGATTGCATCACAGGGTACTTCCTTTGGTACTTGCTCTCCTCATGAGGTGGAGCTGGCAGAAAAGATGATTGATGCACATCCATCAACAGAATGGGTAAGATTTGTAAACAGTGGAACAGAAGCGGTAATGTCTGCAATCAGATTGGCGAGGGGATATACTAATAGAGAAATCATTGTTAAATTCGATGGTTGCTACCACGGTCATGTCGATTCCATGTTAGTAAAGGCTGGAAGTGGACTGGTCACCTTTGGCATATCATCCAGCTTGGGTATACCAAAAGGAACTAGCAAAGACACCATTGTTATTGAAATAGGGAATAAAGAATTATTATCTAATGTATTTGAGAAACATGGGGAAAACATAGCAGCTGTGATCATGGAGGGGATTCCCGCAAACAATGGATTACTTATCCAATCAAAAGATTACATAAGATTCCTGTCAGAAATCACTAAAAAACATGGTGCACTTCTTATATTTGATGAGGTTATCACAGGATTTAGAATAGGATTAGGAGGTGCTGCAAGTTACTATGGAACTGAACCAGATATCGTCACATTTGGGAAAATCATAGGTGGAGGACTTCCAGTTGGTGCATATGGCGGACAAAAACATCTAATGGACTTTATAGCACCGTTGGGTTCAGTTTATCAGGCAGGAACCCTCAGTGGGAACCCTCTAGCAATGGCAGTGGGAAATCTCACCCTTTCCATTCTCAAGGAAGATGGGGTTTATAAAAAATTGGAAAAACTAGGATCGCAGTTCGCTTCTGAACTTGAAGAAAATTTTACTGACAGATCAATACCACTCACTGTAAGAAGGGTGGGGTCAATTCTTTGGCCAATACTTCAAAATGACATTTCACCCATCACACCAGATGAAATTGGGTCAGACGCTGTCAACAAGTACAGTGAGTTTCATAAAAACGCACTCCAAGAGGGAGTATATCTTCCTCCCAGTGCCTTTGAGGTTGCTTTCCTCTCATTAGCACACAATGAAAAAAATATAGGGGAGATAGTAAACAGATTAAGCAAAGCAGGTGATAAGTTATGATGTCAATACAAACCGCAAAAAATAGTAGGGAGCTCATCAAGGGAGCATTTGCAGGAAAAAAATTCGATAGGATACCGGTTTGGTTCATGCGTCAGGCAGGTAGATATCTACCAGAGTACATGGTTCTCAAGGATAAGTATACATTTGAGGAAAGGTGTCAAAATCCAGAAATTGCCAAGGAAATAACAATACAGCCAATAGATAGATTTGATCTTGACGCTGCGGTTATTTTCTCAGATATTCTCATCCCTATCTATGGGATGGATAGAGGTCTGTCGATAGTCCCTTTCAAAGGACCTGTGATCGAGAAACCATTGAGAACTCCAGAAGACGCTTTTAATATGGTTAAGACAAGAGCCAAGGAGCATTTTCCTTATCAATCAGAAGCCATCAAATTGGTTAGAAAAGAACTACCTGATAAGGCTATCGTGGGTTTTGCAGGTGCACCCTTCACATTAGCAAGTTATTTAATTGAAGGGAAGTCCACCCGTGACGGATTACTGACTAAGTCATTCGCTATCAAGCACCCTGAAGCCTTCAATGCACTCCTCTATACCCTGACTGACATCATAATTGACCAATTGAGGGTGCAAGTAGATGCTGGGGCTGATTTTCTACAAATCTTTGATAGTTGGGTAGGCCATCTCTCTCCTATACAGTTCGATATCTGGGCGATACCTCACCTAAGAAGGATTATTTCATCATTTACTGATATCCCATTAATTTTCTATGCTCGTGGAAGTAGTCATCTCTTTCCTAGGATAATAAGTACGGAAATACAGGGGATAAATGTTGATCACACGCTGACATTAACAGATGCTCACAACCTTGCACCAAGGGACATTTTGTTACAGGGAAATCTTGATCCAGCATACTTATTATCCACACCTGATATCACTAGGAAGGCCACCCTCTCCAAACTTGAGGAGATTACCAGATTGAATCGGTTCAATTATATTTTCAATCTTTCAAGTGGTATCAACAAGGATTCTAGTGTAGATAATGTGGCAGCTATGGTGGAGACAGTGCAATCATACAGGAGGAAAAGACCTTGAAACAAGTGCTCCATCCGGATCTTTCAGTTGAAGATATCAAGAAATATGATTTCAGAGTACCAAGATACACCAGTTATCCCACTGTCCCAAACTGGGACAATAGTTATACTCCCGAAAACTATCTGCGTGATCTGGAAAGTGCCAATGAGACTAAAGATCCTTTAAGCATGTATATTCATATCCCCCATTGTATCCGTAGGTGTCTATTCTGTGCTTGTAATGTGATTGTAACAGGTGATAGAGACAAAACAGAGAGATACTTGGAATACCTTGGTAAAGAGATTGAAAGAACAGCAGAATTAATTGACTCGAGGAAGGGAATTCAGCTCCATTTTGGCGGTGGTACTCCCACCCACCTCACACCTGATCAACTGGAGAGATTATTGAATTCGATTGAGGATAATTTCCAATTTACGATAGATGCAGAAAAATCAATAGAAATACATCCAAGTGTGACCTCAAGGGAACACATCGATGTTTTGACAGATCATGGTTTTAACAGGATGTCCGTTGGAGTACAGGATTTTGACGAGAAGGTACAGGACAAACTCAACAGGCATCAGAGTTATTCAGAAACTTTTGGTATCATTGAGTACATGAGGGGTTCGGGTGTGAAGTCAATAAATGTAGATTTGATTTATGGTCTTCCATACCAGACCAGAGATGGCTTCTTCTCTACCCTAGATCAGTTAATGAATATTCAACCTGACCGAGTCGCTCTTTATTCCTATGCCCATTTTCCCACCCTCTTCAGACATCACAAACATATTCCACTTGAAGTGATCAAAACTGGATCATCTAAACTCCAGCTCTTCTTAGATACTAGAAAATACTTCATTGAAAACGAATATGAACAGATTGGTTTTGATCATTTCTCTCTTAAAAAAGATGATCTTTGGAAAAGTTATGAAAACAAGACTCTCAGGAGGAATTTTATGGGTTACACCACAAAGGCTGGTACCGACATGCTAGCATTTGGGTACTCCTCCATCAGTGAATTACAGACAAGTTATGCTCAAAATTCCAAGGATATGGTCGAGTATGAGAAGATGGTGGATAAATATGGTGTAGCCACAATAAAGGGTCATAACCTCAGTGAAGACGATATTATGAGAAAGAAAATCATTATGGATCTTTTGTGCCTGGGAAGCTTGGAAGAAAGGAAGATAAGGGACGAATTTGGAGATCTCTCAAATCCAGTGATCAATGAAATTAAAAACAAATTCCCACAATTTGAGGAGATTGGATTCGTGACCCAGGACAAGGATATATGGGAGTTGACTCCAATGGGATTTGTGTTCGGAAGAATAGTCGCTTCGAGTTTTGATGCATATTACGAACAATCCAACCACATTTTCTCCAAATCAATCTAAGAGGCGAATAATAATGATAGAAAAATACAAAACAATAATTGTAGGAGCGGGAATAAGTGGACTAACGTTGGCCAATGAGTTGATTAGTAGAGGTCACCAAAAAGAGGATCTTTTAGTTGTTGACCAATCAGATAGAACTGGAGGGTTAATTAGGACGACTAAATCTGAAGGATATATAACCGAGTGGGGTCCTGAAGGTCTTAGGGGTGGCAAACCTGGAACAGTAAAATTATTCTCTTATATCAATTCAAAACCAGTTAAATTACCCAGTACCATACCAGCCAGATATATAGTACACAAAGGCAAGTTACGTAGGGTACCTCACGGACTACTGAGTGCGATATTCACATCACTGGTACCATTTTTTGGAAAATTAAGATTATTACTTGAGCCATTTATTAAGAAGAAAGAAGGTGATGAAACCATGGAGGAATTCATCAAGAGACGATTTGGGAAAGGTATCTACCCGGTGGTTGATGCGGTTGTTTCTGGCATCTACGGTGGATCTCCAAGTTACCTAAGTGTCACCCATGCATTCCCTTACCTCAAACAGATGGAGATTATGGGGGGATCTGTGATTAAAGGGGGAATTAAACAACTAAGGATTGCCAGAAAGAACAATAAAAAGCAGAATAAACCAAGGGTGAGGTCTCCCTTCCTGATAAAACCACAGGGTGGTATGCAGGAGATCATAGATGGCCTGTCATCAAATGTAAACCTCAAATTTAATTTTGAGGTGACAGAGGTAAAGAAGATAAATGGTGTATATGTGCTGAGATCTGTGGACAATATCATTAATTGTGATAATCTAGTTCTTGCCACCGGTGTCAATGAGACACAAAAAATCGATCTATTAGGGGTAAAGTCTTTTGAACCGGTACCAGAATCGCTTGTATCTATTGTGTCCTTGGGATTTGACACAAATACATTCCCACATAAATTTGATGGGTTTGGCTTTTTGTCGCCTTCAAAAGAGGACAGGTTTGTCTTAGGGGTACTCTTTACAAGTCAACTCTTCCCCCATACATCTCCTGAGGGAGAGGTACTATTGCGTGTCTATGTCGGGGGAATAGATCACCGTGAAAAGGCGATTATGGAGAAGGATGAACTAATTGACAAAGTGTTCGTTGATCTAAAGGAATTGATGGGAATAACCGAAAAACCAATTTATTCAAGTGTACAAAGACATGCACCAAAGGGTATCTCTCAGATAATTATGGGTCATGAGAAAATTTTAGATTGGAAAAACAGTATTGAGAATAAAAATAAAAATATCTATCTGTCAGGTATAGGCTGGAAGAGCATTGCAGTGGAATCTCTGATAAATGAAGCTGTGGTACTGGCTGGGAAAATAAATATAAACTGAATATGATAACGAATAGATATGAATGATAAGTATAATTACATCTATATTTAATAAAAATTGAATTGAATTAATGAAAAAGAGAATTGTAGTGCTCGGGATGGGTGGAACAATTTCTTCTGTGTTGAACGAGTCTGGTTTATCTCCTGGAAAAAGTTCATTGGAGATCCTTTCCATGATGCCAGAACTGGATGATTATTATGATCTTGAGACTAGGGAACTCATGGGGATCGATTCATCAAATTTGCAACCCCGAGACTGGTGTGTTATTGCAGAGGAGGTATACTCTGATATCTCACGTAAAGACGTAGATGGTGTTGTGATAGTTCATGGTACTGACACTATGACTTACACTGCTTCCGCATTGGCCCTTATGATTAGAAACCA
>JAAFKL010000180.1 GCA_021399405.1 Candidatus Heimdallarchaeota archaeon
GAACCAAAATTATGACATCCTCCACTTGTTGAGGATGGTCTCCAAGTATCGAAGCTACCATTGTCCTTGTCACTACTTACCTGTACTTGAGTATATAACATCGAGACAGAAAGTAGTACGAGTACTAGTATTGTACTTTTTCTCATATCAATCACTATTTTTGTAATTTAAATTTGTTGATCAATTGATCAAGTGAAGCAATTACTATGTAATATATACTAATTACTTTACAATAGATAGCTTTGTGGCATAATATATATAGTCCACGATGTTTCTTATTTTTCATGTGCAATAATACAGATATTACTCATTTTTTCGTTTGATTGCACCTATTTTTTATTTATAACCAAGTTATTGGTCATATTTATTATATGCGTAATAATGTATAAATGATTGCACAATTGTAGCGTTTTTATCGAGTAAATATGGTTATTTGCCAACTTTGAGTTGTTAATGTTGTGCAATCAACTTAGGTTTTTATATTTTTTTACACAACTATGTATTTGGAGGATCTTGAAGATTTAATTAATTTGAAGTCTATAATCATAAATTTTTACTTTTCATCTTGAATTCTAGGTATCAATTTAGAGGGAGTAATCACGATGAGGGCAAATAGTAAAGATGCACCCCATATTGGAAAAGCTAAATAGTATTCTTCTACGATTAAGTGAATCCCAATTATCTCCAGTCCAGAATGTCTCAAGGGTTGCCCCCGCTTCAAATTAAAATAGATCTCTTTACCATTCGGATAAGTAATCCATGTAGCTGCCACATATGAACTGTGTTCATTTTGATCGATTACTGAAATCGTCCGTGTGTATGTAGTATCCCCTTTTATTAACTTCAAATGGACAATTACTGTTTCGCCCCTTGAATCCTTGATAGGGCCTTCAATTGATTCTAATTCAACAATTAGACCATCAGGGACCTCTACTTTATCCCCAATCAGAAGTATGTATGGATCAGATGAAACCCTAGTTTCTGTTGCTGGTCCAGCACCGTTCGCGATAATTGTAAGAAACACTAACAACATTGCAAGATGACTCACTAGGCGTCTTGGTGTAATTTTTCGTTTCATTCGCCACCTATTAATTTCCGAATTTATTAAGGCAAATAGGGTAAAAACAATCAGCAAAATCGAGATAATTTGAAACAAACTAACTAATCCAGCAACTATCTCGGAGAAATCAAAATCAATATGTTGCAACCAATAAAATTGAGATAAAATCAGGGCTATCACAGATGAAACCGCTACTTCTATTTTACCTATATACTTATGTTCTAAACTATCAAGAAGCAAACCCACAGTAATACCCATAAACCCAATCCCATTAACTAAAGGATAAGAATTAGTGAAATCTCGGTCTAGATTAAATTCACTATCTAGAATTTGAAATAACAGAATCCCTAAATTAGCCAAAATTAAAAAATTGAAAGAAAGAACCCCAATATTGAATCCATTTGGTTTTGCAATATCATCGCTTACTCGAACTGGAGAAAGTGGTTGCCATTTATGAGTAATCCACCCCATTACTAAAGGAATTAAGCTGATAAAAAACAATACAAGAAATAATGAAGCTACTGGTGAGGGAGCATAATTATGCAAGCCACCTAATATATTACTAGTGATCAACCAAGCAGCAAAGAAAACCAACGGGAAGCCAATTATCCCTAAAAGGAGATATAAAGCCCGATTACTACCAACCTCATGGAGATGAAGTCTATATCCAGCAGTTAGCCATAATACAATAGATATGACTATTACTCCATCCCAACTCCAATAACCACCCCAACTAGCTTCATGACTCCATATTATACCCAATGTTAATACTAGAGACGTTAGAACCCAAGTGATTCGAGTTACAATTCTATCTAATTTTAATAGATCACTACTAAACACAGAGTTTGGATCAGGTGCTTTCATCCAAAAATAGGAAGTAATAGCCCAAATTATGAAGAAACCGGTGTAACTGGCAAATGCCAGTGGTGGATGCATAAAATTCCAAATTGACAGTAAAGATGGACTCATGCCTATGGGAACTGCGTCAGCTAGTGCAGCCCTGTAAGGTCTTTGGCCCATTAAAAGAAATAGAATCAGAATAGATCCCCAAAGTAAAATTTCAAAAAAGAGAGAATTATCTTCGGTATTTTTTACTTCTTTTTCTGGTTTTGCAAAATATTTTCGAAAAATAAGAGATATGGCAATCCAAGTAAACCAAGTCCAGAGATGATAAGAACCCCATCTATCAGTCCAGGATGCTGCAATCAACTCTGTGTTAGTCATCCATGAACCTGCAGAATTAATTACAATCTCAAAATCGGTGTTTATCTGAACCATAATGAAAGCCAATGCCAGCTGACTAATCGTTAATAATGCGGTAGTTAGATATATTAAGTATATACTGAATTTCTTGTTTTTATCATCGAAGCTATTAGATCGCCTGTTTCTACTAAAAAGAATCCCTGAAACTAACGCAGGAAGAAATACAAGATATAAGTAACTGCTCAAAATTGGCTGTAAAGATATGGCCACTAATCCTACTTGAGATAAAGTTTATTAAAAAATATATCAAAGGTAAAAATTCAAGTGCATGTACAAAACCATATTTAGAGTAATCCTCAGATAAGTTGAGGGTTTTGTCTAATACAAATTCATTATTAATAAGGTAATGAAATTTAGAAATTTTACCTTAAGCATTCAGACATATTTAAGGAACGATATAGGACTAAATTTTCGATTTGTACCTAAATAAACCTTGGCTGTTAGAATACGTACTCAAATTATATATTGATTTAAACTTAAATATTAATATCACAGGTATCATTCTGGCATTAAATTAATTTATCATTCATTGACTATTTTTGTTACAATTACTTTTGATGTGAACTTAATAGACACCTGTGGTTCTTTTCTACGTTGAAATCTGAGTTTAACGATACCATCTCCAAATAATATCAATTGCGAACGGAAAATTCTACTTTTAGGTTGGTCGTGGTCTAAATATCATGCATTATTGTGAACCAGACATATGATATCAATTTTTAGAGCCTCTCGATTAACATTGAATAGAACATATTACATGGATAACATCTACATAATATGTTAGGTTTTTAAAGATCAAACGTCTTTTCATATGCTTCGATGGATCCAGTAGAGGAAATTTCCTATCTCTCTGAGAAAGGATATGATTTTTTAGAACAAGGTAATTTTATCGCTGCAAAAACATATTTTATGGATGCTTATACGATTGTTCAGAAATTAAATGAAAGGAGTGACTCAACTCAACAAATAAAGTTAGAAGAAGTTGCAACATCATTAATTACATTAGCTCAAGAGGCGCACTCACTCAATTTTAAAAATGACACAAATTTATTTCCAGAAGCACAACAAATAAAACAGAAAAGAGGGAATGGTAAAAAGCAGAGACGAAAACGTGGAAAAGCATTAAAAATTTATTTGGCAGCATCATTAGAAAAAGAACGCGAGATAATTTGGAAGCCAACCGATTTGATGAATGGAATTACAACAATTACAGGTGGATCTGGTTCTGGAAAAACTCAAACAATTAGAAGAATTGTCTCTGAATTGACCGAAAATAAAATTCCAACAATTGTTTTTGATTTGCATGGAGATATTGAGTTGCCCATCAAAACTATCTCACTGGATTATATTGGGAAGCAAAGTATTAATCCGCTTGAACTTTCATCTAAGTCAAGAAAGGACGGAGGGCCAATTCCACATATAAATCGATTAATGACACAGTTTAGTTATGCAATACCTGATCGTTTTTCAGCCACTCAACAGTCCTGGTTACGTGGTTTGCTAAGATTTTCATATTATGTGCATGGAATAATTCAAGACGACCCAGACACTTGGTATAAAGAACCACCTACATTTTCTTACCTCTTGGATCTACTCAAGTATCCTGAGGAAAAAATTGGACCTACAAAAAACCGAGAATATTTAAGATTGCTCGATAGCATAACAATGAGTACTAGAATTGCAGTTGAAAATAGAATGATATCTATTCTCGAACATCCGGCATTTTCTGGAAAAAATAATATTAATCTTGAAAATCTACTGACTGAACCCCACCGCATAGTTTTGAAACCGCTAAATACAATTGATCTCCAATTCTTAGCCGCAGATACGATCATGAGGCAAATTTTTGCATATTTAGTCTCAAAAGGCCATATCCAAGCAGATGAAGAGGATAATAAATTTAGATTGTTCATTGTAATTGATGAAGTGAAAATTCTTACAGGGTATAGAGGGAACATCAATGATCCTTATCATATTCTTAATCGATTTGCGACTGAAGCAAGAAAATTTGGTTTAGGCCTGATATTAGCCAGTCAAGTATTAGGACACTTTGGAAGAGATATTCGATCCAATTCGGCAACAAAATTAATCCTCAAAACCATGGATTTAGATGAAGCAAGACGATGTGCAAAAGAATTGAAAATTGATCTTAAGAAACTTAATGCAATAAAAAGACCGGGTGAAGGATTTATTATCACTTCAAAAAATAAACAAGCTGAGCATATTCAAATATATAATTATGAAACGCCTGAAGAGGAGGTTATTGATGCGTATCAAAAAAAAGAACAGGAAGAGGAAATGATTAAATTTGTATTATCCAATACTAGGGAATTTAGCGAGAAAATAAAATAATTTTTACAATTTTCTTCTTGGCTTGGTTAGCAATTGAGCAAATATAATTAGAAATACAATGGGGATATAGATCATTAAGTATGTATCATTAGAATCTGATTCACCAGTAGTAGAAGGTATGTCAGTTGAAACTTCTGCTGATGAATAGATTGCATTATATTCACTATTAGCAACTGCATTGGTAATTGGAGTCTCCATGCCATTCTCGATATATTGAAGTACTACGGTCCCAATTCCTGCGATTCCATCATCAATCGAAAACCCAAATCCATTATTTAATTCGTTTTCCTGAACTGGTATTTGGTTATGTAAAGCCAATAATTGAGACAGGTGAGTCAAAATTGTAGAAACGTATTCAAAATGTCTCACTTCATTATATCTAGAAAACAAGTTAATGAAAAACTTCGCTACTCCAGCGCTCCCTAAACTTAATCCTGTGTAAAACCTCTCAGGAGAAGATTGGCTCATTGATACAGACCCGTTTGCATATATAAATTGTTCAAGCCATTTTTCTGAACGAATACTAGCTTCTAAATATTTAATATTACCAGTAAGGTCAAATATTCGCAACAGGCGATCAGCAATCCCGGTTGAACCGGCGTTAAATCCAGTTAAAGCAGTGTGTGCTAATAACCTTGTTACATATGAATAGGAACTATCAGCCCAGTAACCCCCTAAATCTCTAGAAATTAAATCATTTGCAAGACCATTAGCAGTTTCAAGATATTTGTTATCGTTAGTAATCTTGTATAAATCAATCATTAAATCTAGAATTCCCGCAGAACCAGTTCCAATACCAGTCATTCGATAACCATCGAATTCGGTTCCCTCACCCTCAAGTGTCCAAGGAATAATAAACAGATCCCCTTCAAATTTACCTTGGCCAATGATCCAACTACCAATATCTTTTGCTTCATTTAGATATGACTCATCTTCTAGATAATTACTTAACGTGATTAGAGAAGAAGCTATACCTGATGCCCCATATTCTTGGCCAGTCGTTGTATATCCCCCCGGTGCATAAGGCCATCTTCCATCTTCCAATTGTTGATTCTTAACCCATCTGTATCCTTCTTCAATTATGACAGTAACGTCATCAACAATTCCCTCATATTGAGCTCGTGCGAGGAAGTTGATGATACCCATATTACCAAATCTAATACCTAAATATCCATCAGAATCAAAACTGGAGTATTTTCCCCAATAAATACCATCACTTGTTTCATTGAAGAATGAGTGTTTCAAACGATTGATGATATCATGTAATAATGAGATTCCACTATCAAATCCTGCTAATAATGCATCAATGAGGAAATCTCCTATCCCTGAGGCTCCAATTTTAAAGCCATCATACATGAATAGATCATATGTTTTACCAGGTACAAATGGTTCAATCCACCCAAGTAAAAAATCATTATCGTCATAAATTGCATTTTCAATTAATGCATCAATAATATTTTCGATAAATTCTGGAGCATTAAATTCTATATTTTCTACTGCGAATACTGATTCATTGTTGTAAATATTTCTAGTACCTTCAACATGACTTTGGATTGCAAAAGAGGTCGATAAGATCGATAATAGAAGAAAAAGTGAGGTGACTTTTCGAATTGTAATCCCAGTGTGGTTTGCTTTTGTTTTCAGTTATTTTCACCTCTAATTCAAATTTTAATCATCCTTAAACTAATAAACTAGATCATCCTGCTTTAGATTAAGTAATAATTAAATAGTATTTCTATTTTAAAAAAGTAAATAAGGTTGAATAATCAACCTTATCAATTTTTACTGATTAAATTCAGTCTCGTTTACGGTATACCATTACTGCAAGAGAAATCGTAATTAAACCGAAGAAACTCAACAAGCTGTTGAATGGTGCATCTTCAGTTTTAGTCTCAGTTACTGGATCAGCAGTTACAGTTACGGCATCTTCAGTTACAGTTTCTGTTATAGTATCAAGTGGTTCAGCTCCATCAGCACCATGTATCCAGATAGTATGCTCAAATGATACCCAATGTTGACTACCACTTGATGCGTTCCAATATGCAATAGCAAATTCATAGTACCCATCGTATTTAAACTGAGCATCATTTGCATCATCTGTAACTAATGCTCTTGAAAATTCAATAGCATAATCACCCGTATAATGTGCACCAATGTATCCATGAGTTGCTTCAGCACTCCAATCCTGATTCTCATTGAATGTTCCGCCATAGTTTAGATCCCAAACATTACCATCTACAGAATATTGTGATGTGAAACCACCGTCACCATCATCAATTGCTGGATCATAGGTTCCTTGAGTATCATCTGCTGCGGCTGAAGGTTGCCACATGACAACATCATTTGTTCCTCCATCGCCTAATGCTTCAGACATTGGACTCCAACTTGCTGTTGGGTCAGGTCCAAAAGCTGGTGCTGCAGAGGGTAATTTGAATTCAGGCATATCTATGTTGAACATTACGGCAAACGCATCAGCATCGGCAGTCCTTGTATCAGATCCATTGATAGTTAGGTCAGCAATTCGGGCATACATGAAGAAGTGTGTTGAATTTTGTCCTACCATAAATCTTACAAATTGCTCTTCACCTGCTGGAAATCCGAATGTAGTTCCAAGTGGGATGTACATGAGATGATCATCATTATCATCCCAGAAGGCCTCTGTACCGTTCCCGTCTAATGTCAAATCCAAATCGGCTAATGACGAGTTCCAAGCTATTGCTGGTTCATTGTGGCAGATACCACATTGGCTTCCACCATGAAAACCAGGGAACGATGTCGAATTAAATGACAACTGAACCCCAAGAACCATAACAGCGATTAATCCTAAAGAAAGTGTAATTCGTTTCACTTTTGGTCAAAATACTATACTTTTATTAGATATATAACCATTGTC
>JAAFKL010000181.1 GCA_021399405.1 Candidatus Heimdallarchaeota archaeon
ATTGGTGCATCTACATCAATTGTTAAGGATCAAGTTTCTGGGTTTTATTTCGAACAAGCTGCATTTTGGGATTTCCTAGGTGCGTTCTCAACTCTTGGGCTTATTATAGGTGGATTAGGTATGATGATAATTGCAGTACGATCCGTAACCGAGAGGACTAGAGAAATTGGAATGATGCGTTCCATCGGGTTTTCAAGGAAATCCGTTGTGCAGGGAGTGTTAATTGAAATGCTTATTCTTTCAATTCTAAGTCTAATTATGGGATTCTTGATAGCAATTATTTTCTCAGAGAATTTCGCCTCGAACCTGTTTGGTGTAAAGGCTCAGTACCCAATGGGTCAGATTCTTGGATATGTATTTGGACTATTAGGAATTGGAATCGTTGCTGGAACCATTCCAGGTTATAATGCATCCAAAGTAACTCCAAGCCAAGCGTTGAGATATACGGGATAAAACTTATCTTCCATAATATAAATATCAAAAAATTAAATCAATTAAATTCAATTATCATATTCATTTCCAGGTCTCATGGACGTGGAGCCACATATAATTATTAGTTAATTTTTCATTTCTTTGGAATAACGCTGAACTGATTCTTGTCGTTGTATTGTCACCTTGATGTTGTATTTCATTATATGTTGCTAAGTAAAAATCAGGCGATATCTCATGGACTACAGTCTTTGCTACAGAGATGCGTATACTTGAATTTTTACCATATGATTTTTCCAAAGAACCTACTAATACAGATCGTATTATCAATTCACCTTGAGGTGATATCATTTGAAAACTTGCATTCATCACCTCGGTAAATCTCGTAAATTCACTTTGAGGAATGGTACCATTAAACCAATTTTGAAAAAATTCATGAAGTTCCTCAATTTCCTTAGTTATATCTTGTTTCCAATTATCTGTAATTGACACATTCAGACTTTAATTTTATAAATTAAAACTAAACCTTAGAATATTGAAAATATCTGATTACAATATTATTATATTACCAAAATATTACTCGAAAAGAATATGAACTCTAAATTTCAACAAAATTTATGGCATTAATTGTATTTTTAATTGCTTTTCTTACTACAGGGATAGGTTACGCCCTTGGACAATTACTCGATAGAGAGATTGATATCAATGAACTTGCCGGTTTAAATCAATTTCAGATAGCAGGCTTAATCAACGGACTTGTATGGTTTGTTGTTTGTTTTGTAGTCTATTTTGGATCTACAAAGTTAGATGAGAAAAAATTTGGACTTATATCTCCTTCATTCATCCTCACATGGTTCTTCGTTGCAATGGGAATTGTTCTCGGTACAATTCTTGATATTATTATTCAAGGTGATTCAGTCACAATTGATGGCGATTTAATTAAAAACGCTATTTTCCTTAATTTAGCCATTGCACTTGGTCCGACTGCTTCTGCTTCAATGGGATTAAACGATAAAGACTAACAATTATGAGGAGGGAGCACCAATTACTCTACCCTGGATATGATCCCAGGAAACAAAATTAATAGCCATATGATCTCCTAATTTAACCAAGATTTCAATTGGCTCATCATCATCCGCATCTTGCAGTAGATCACGCCAGGTATCAACAGTTACTTCTTCAAAAATTTGATCAGTCGACTTAAAACCAACAAAACACATACTAGCATGCTCATCAACAAATGTAGGTCTGGTAGTTATTTTTGATAAAGGGATACGAGCATCAATTCCGTTAGGGAGCATTACATACACCGTACCTCCAGTAATTGAAGATACAATTCCCAATCGATTTTCAGAATATTTGGGATTCCGCGTGAGAAAACTAAATCCAGATCCCACAACTGTTTTTTCCAACCTATCTGCAATATCGAACTGATCATTACAATGCAATGCGATATTTTCTAATTCCTCGGCATCATATGAGTGATCCTCATCGGCAATCATAGCTTTACAAATACGATGAGTAATTATATCAGGATAACGTCTGATAGGGCTTGTAAAATGTGAATACGAAGTTGAACCTAATCCGAAGTGTCCGTAATTAATTGCAGAGTAGAGTGCTTTTGATAGAGCCCGTAAAATTGTTAGGTAAGCAATTTTCTGATCCTCGGGATCTTCAATTTTTTCCACATAAGAGATTGCATCAGTAAATGGTTTCAAAATTTCTTCTTGTTTTTCTTCAGATAATTGAGCCAATCCGGTCATACTAGGTAATAATACTTCGTCTTCATCTTCAGGAGCATCAGCTTCCAATTTTTCTTTCAATTGATCGGCTAAATCAGAACCACCACCAAAACTAAAGGAGATATTTCCACCCCCTCCTGAAGCCAACATATCCATCAATGATGTCCCAGAGCCCTCTTCATCAGAAGTTTTCTCATCCTCGTTTAAATCAGGCATTTCAATATTTATTTCTAAGCCAAGAACCTTTGCGTGGGCATTTAACCTATCAACATTTATTTGATCTGGCAAAGGATGATCACGATATATATTTGGTAAATTATTATTTTCAAGAATTTCAGCTACCGTTTCATTTGCAGCAACCATAAATGCTTCAATCATTTTAGTTGAGTTTGAAGATGATTTAGTCTGTACGGACATTTTATCTTCTAATTCAAGTCTTATCTCCTCAGTTTCTAGATTTAATCCTTTTCTAAATGTTCGAATTAACTGGGAAAATTTGAATAGAGTGAGAAATGGCTCATTTTCCTCATCAATGGCTTTGTTTACTTCATCATAAGATAAATTCTTATCGACATTAATTACTGAATTATGTACTTTGCACTTCTTTATGATTTTCTTGCCAGTTTTATCAAAATGTATCTCACCAGTCATAGCAAGTCTTGGTAATTGCTCATTTAAGGAACACAAGTTGTCTGACAGATGAGTCGGTAGCATGGGTATAGTTTTAGTAGGAAGATAAACTGATGTTGCTCTTCCTCTCGCATGGATATCTAAACTTGAATCTTTTTCCACATAATGTGCTACATCTGCAATGTGGACCCATAAGACGTATCCATCTTTAGTTATATCAAGTGAGACTGCATCATCGAAATCTTTTGCTGTTGGAGGATCTATTGTATAAGCTTCTAAATGTTGCAAATCTAAACGTCCCTCAAAAAGTTCAGGGGTTTCCTTTGGTTCACGGTATGCAGAAGCGATTTCTTCGATTCTCTCATCAGTTTCCCAATAAAAGTTAGGAGCAAGTTTAATGACTCTTTTAGATATTGCCAAAAGAGCCTCAGTATCATTCCAATGACCTACACGAATAAGTAATTTCACGAATGCGTCGGCAAATGAAGTTCGTCCCTCATTAACCCAGTCTTCAGCAAGATGAGCAGTATAGGTTCTAAGTGAAAATCCATCTAATGTGTAAATATGAGTTGAACCCAAACCAATTTCAGGCCAAGCATCATTTAGAACAAAATATTCCATAATTGGCAATAACCATTGAAATCGATTCAATTCGTCTTTGTTAAATTTAATATTATCCCAATCGAGGGGGGCTCGAATAATTTCTGTTTCTTCAGGATCCTCAGACTCTTCTACTGGGACCTCAATCAGATGAAACATTGCATTTCTTAAGGAGCCAAGCAAATTTGTTTCTAAACCTACCTCTTTCTGCATTTCTTCTGAGATAGGTTTCCAATTTTGATTTGACGAATCAAAATAACCCTTACCATAAGCACGACATGTTTCAAGTAGATCCTTCATCTTTTTCATTCGATTTCTACTTATTTCATCTTCAGCTAAACCATACCAAACGAGAGCGATTTTGCTTACTGTATAATCCTCATCAACTGAGTAAAATGATGAGTTAACTAATTTTTTCCACAGACTACGTTCATTCAATTCTCCGATTGTCTCTTCAATTTGAGTTACTTTTTGCTGCCTTGATACGATCCGATTAATTAGTACTTTTAGTTCCTTGGTTAACTCGTTCCCTGATGGAAGATTATTGGCTTTCAACGGAATAAATTCACCGAGTTTCTTTTTCAAGAGATTACGCTGTTTAGTTTCCTGCTTTCCTTTTATTGTATATAATTCAACAAATCGTTCTTTGCTATTTTTCTTTTTGAAAGTCTTTACGAAAATCCCGTAATTATTGGGAATTTCAATATTGAATAACCCCGGTTTGAACTCAACGAGCTCTCCTTTAGTCGCCACAATATACTCTTTGTAAAAATACCCATATTATTCGATCGATTGCAAACTGAATGTTGAATTTCTTTTTCACCATTTCTATACATCGAGTCAGTAGAATTATTGGGAAGTTTTCAATTTATATTAATTTGGAGAAATAACCTATAATCTCATTTTATGGAAATTTGACATCCCATTTAATCTCTCTAGTTTAATCAAGAAAATTAATTTCAATATATTCAATTACACTCTATATTAGTTATCAATGTGAGTCAACCATTACTGAAAGATGGAATTCCCTATCATATTGACAAATCATCAACAATGAAACCGTATTGGGATGGATTAAATGAGAAAAAGCTAGTCACAACTAAGTGCGAAAAATGCTCAACTCTCCATTTTCCTCCTACTCCTCAATTATGCACAAATTGCTTTGGAACCAAAATTATATGGAAAGAATTACCATTATCAGGAACTATCAGCACCTGGACCAGAGTAATTGTGCCTCCAGAAGGTTTCTTTGGAGAATATATACTTGCATCAGTTGTTGTTGATGAGCTTAATAAACCAATTTTGGGAAGATACGTTGGTGAGGACCCGCAAATTGGTAAAAAAATCAAAATTTCATTTGAACTAGTAAAAGATCAGTATCTGCTAATTTTTGAATAATCGACAAAATAACTTATAATATTTTATTCAGAATCATCTAATTTGATCTGACTGATGAATTCCCTGTCCGCTAACCACTGGATAGGTATCAATTGAAATTCTCTGTTTGGGTTCCACCGTTGTAAACCTACTGGGAGAACTCTTGCCTTTAATTCAGACATTGCAACGTCTACTGGCTGAAAATCATCGGGATCAGTTTCGATCAAAACAGGAGCTCCCTGAGAAATTTGAAGTGCACGAGCACCAACAATCCGAGCTCTTTCATAACGGGTTAAGACTGCTTCTCCGATTAATACGGAGCCATCATCACTTTTTAGTTCAACATTGGTACCACTGAGCAATTAAAGAAAACCTCCACCATTAAAAAATCGTGGGTAATTCTATATTATATATTAGATTTAAAAAAACTCAGAAACTGACAAACGAAAACACATTAAAACAAATGATCTCCTTGAAAAGAGAAAATCAAATTGAGTCGCTTTTTAATCTGAAATCTCAGCCAATTCAACCTGATTCTTGATTAAATTGTAATAATGACCCTTTTGCTTGAGTAATTCATCATGGGTGCCCTGTTCAACGATATTTCCTTCATCTATAACTACTATCGAATCCGCATTTCGGATAGTACTCAATCTATGAGCAATGATAAACGCAGTGCGATCCGAAAGAAGTAATTTTACTGCTTTTTGAATTTGTATTTCACTAAATACATCTATAGAACTGGTTGCTTCATCCAGAATGAGAATTCTAGGGTCTGCAAGTAAAACATTAGCAAACATCAATAGTTGACGCTGGCCAACTGATAATCGCCCTCCTCTTTCTTGTAACGGCGTATCCAATCCATTTTCTAAGTTTAAAACGAATTCTCTTAATCCCACCTGTTCCAGGGCATTTAACATCTCATCCTTAGTAGCTCTTGGATTTCCTAGTTTCAGATTTTCTCGAATTGAAGTACTGAAAAGAAAATAATCTTGGGGAACAGCCGCTATCTGTGATCTAAAGGATGGTAATGATACATCACGCACTTCATGACCATCGATTCTAAGTTCTCCTCCTTGGAATTCATATAATCTAGAAAGAATATTGATAATTGTACTCTTCCCAGCCCCAGTTTTTCCAACCAATGCAATCGTTTTTCCCGCAGGAACATAAAGACTAAACTGATTATAGATTGGTTCATTGGGGAGATACTCAAAATTAATTCTATCAAAAACCACTTCACCATTTATTAATGGTAATTCAGGTAGTTCAGGATTTAGAGGCACTTTTGTTTCTGTTTCCATAAGTGCATAAATTCGTTCAGCACCAGTTAGTGCATCTTGTAGTTGCTGGTAAAATTGTCCTAATAAGACTACAGGTCTGAATAGAATAGCATTATAGTTAAGAAAGGCAATTAATGCTCCAATCGTAATAGCTCCATCGATAACACGTAAACCTCCCACAAGTATTAGAAATGCAGTTCCAAGTGTACTCATTGTTATTAGGATGGGGAAGAAAATTGCATTCATGTTATCTGCATTGACCGTTGCTCTTCTATTTGCCTCATTCAAGTTTTCAAATATATCAATATTTTTTGCTTCTCTGTTATGACCTTTAGTGACCTTAATTCCAGCTATGGATTCACCAATATTTGCCATAAGTATCGAATTAGTTTTCCTAGTTTCCTTTCTCCTAGGTCTAGTATATTTTCGGGAAAGCACACCAATATAGATTACTATAGGAATTAGTATAAATGGTACAAGAGCTAAAATTGGATCAATTAGGAAAATTATTACACTAACGGTTACAACAGTAATTAAGTTTGCAACATTATTAATTACTTGCCCCCCTAACATTTCACGTATAGCGGCCAAATCACTTGTTAATCTTGACATGATACGGCCAACTTCATTTCGATCGTGATAGCTCATATCAAGCTCTTGTAGATGTGTAAATAGTTCTAATCTAATGGCTAATTCAGCCTTATAACCAAGAGTTGCAATCCGTGCAATTTGAGCTCTCTGAAATAAAAATGTTAAAATTAGTAATGAAACATAAATGAAACCAATCACAGTAACTTCGAACCAGATTAAATCAACCCTTTCGAATTGTGATGAAAGGCTATCAATCACGTCGTTACTGAGTGAATCTAGAATTTTTACTCCAAATATGTCACCGGTTTTATTTTCTGCGAATCGGTCTATTGAGACGAATAAGATTAACGGGGCTAATGCTGTTGTTACTGAGAAAAATAACATTAGAACAAGAATAACAAGTACTTCAGATTTGAAAGGTCTCAAATATCCAAACATGAAACGATAGAGCTGCTTGTCTGAGTATCCAAACGATCCTCTGGCACTCTCAGCTTCTGCATCATCATGTATATTTCCACTCATTATTTTCCACCCCCCATAGTTAATTCATCTTCCTCCTCATCATCCCAAGTTATGAATTTTATTTGTGTTTCTACTGCTTGGAGAAAATCTTTGTAAACACCGTCTTGACTTAATAATTCAGTATGGGTTCCATCCTGTACAACATGACCATTATCAAGAACAATAATTCGATCCACATATCTCAAGCTTGATGGCCTTTGAGAGATAATTATTGTGGTTCGTTGCGTTGAGGCACTTTCTAATGATTCTTGGATCTTAGATTCTGTTTCTGGGTCTACTGCAGAGACGGAATCATCGAAAATGAGTATTTTTGGATTTTGTAGGAGTGTCCGAGCTATTGTGATTCTTTGTCTTTGTCCACCAGAAAGTGTTACACCTCGCTCACCAACTATAGTATCATAAGTATCCTCTAACGTCATTACGTAATCATGAATTTGTGCTGCTTTTGCGGCAATAATTACTTCCTCACGTGTAGCATTAACATTTCCGAATGCAATGTTATCATGTATTGTTAGAGTAAAAAGAAATGCTTCTTGGTGAACAATACCTATATTTTTCCTTAGAGATTTCAGTGTAACGTCTTTAATGTTAATATCATCTATGTATACATGCCCTTCTTTTGGGTCATAAAACCTTGGAAGAATGTTAATTAATGAAGTTTTACCTGAACCTGTTGCACCTAATAATGCAACTTTTTGACCTTTAGGGATTTCAAACGATACGTGGTGTAAAGCATCGGGTACGTCATCTGTCTGAATTGATGGATATTTGAAATAAACTTTATCAAATTTAATATTACCTTCAATATTTGTTAATTCTTGAGCACCATCCCTCTCTTCTAACAATTTAGGAGCCTCAAAAATTTCAGCTAATCGTAAAGCGGCCGATTGTGTATTTTGCAGAATGATACCTAACCATCCGGCAAACCTACCAGGGACTGATATTTGAAGAACTAGCAACATAAATGCTACAAATTGTCCGGTAGTAATCGCACCGTTGAACACAAAAACACCACCGATAATTACAAGAAACATCATTGCGATAGATATTATGAAAACCATACCTGACTGTAAATCAGCTCTAATTTTGGCTGTTTTAATAGAAGCATCAAAAAAATCTTGATTCTTTACATTGAAGATAGCAATCTGTTCTACCTCACGGCCAAATGATTTCACGGTTTTTATTCCTGAAAGATTCTCAGCAAGGACTTCATTCATAGTCCCATATTTGAATCTAGCATCATAAAAAAGTTCTACATTTCCTTTAGAGGTTGAAAATGCAACGTAGAAAAGTATGGCGGGAATTATTAAGAAAATTATGCTCAATTGAATTGAGATACCAGCCATTATAATGAAAGAATTTAGGAATAACAATACAAGAAGTAGCCCAATTCGATATCCCCAGGTGAGTATTTCACGCAGAGATAATACCTCTTCAATAGATCTTGACATGATCTGCCCAATGGTTTCCGATGAATAATATTCAAGTTCTTGATATTGTAGGGCTTCATATAGATCTTGGCGAATATCATAAATTATACTTGTAGAGAAACTAACAGAAGCGAATCTCTGACCCATTCCAGCGAGCAAATCTATAAACGCCAGTAACATAATAATTCCAAAGCCAATATACAAACCGTTTTTATCTCTATCAATTAATGCCCCATCAATCAGAAGACTGATTTGCAAAGGAATTAGCGTTTGAGAGACTGCCGCGATAAAAATTGTAAAGTTCAGAGCAAAGAATTTCAATTTATGCCTTTTTGTATAAGGCCAAAGAAGATCAAATACTTCGCGCAAAATCAGTTACCTCATTACTTGAATTATGCTTTTCTTTAAAATAACATAGAAATGGGACTATTTCAATTATTGATTATATTAGTCAATATTGATAATTTTAACAAAAGTTTGGAATTTAAATTAATATGAATGAAACTCTAATAACACTATTCCTAGAGTAACTCGCCTAGATTAAGGCTAAATTATTTAAAAAAGTAGCAAAATCATTTTAATGTAATTAATCGAGACGGAATCAGAGTTAAATGACATCTTTGGCTAATTATCTATCCTCACGTAAATTGAAACGTGTTTTAACCCTTATGCAAGAACATAGTGGGAGGTGTAAAGCAGTCGCACATACCTTCGGAAAAATATCTGATGCATGGTATACTGGTAAAACTGAAGAGGCAATGATCAATAAAGCAAAAATTCACTCTGAGGAGAAAAGTGCAGATCATATTGAAAGAGACTTGGTACATGAAGTGGTCAAGTCACAACTCCCTGATGCGAAGATGAAAGAAGAATTGATACATTTTGTCAGATTATTAGACTCGGCAGCTGGATCGGCAAAACGGTCCGCATCAAATATGGTGTTGCTACTTGACTACCCTTTACCTGAAAAATATGCCAATCTTCTGAAAGAAGGAACAGATGTCGTAGCCACGATTTTTGATGAAATGGATAAAGCTGTTAATTCAATCACTAGTGGAGATCCTAGCTATATCAATTCGATATCACGCTCTATAGATAAGCATGAAGACAAGATGGATGATTTATACGCTGAATTCAAGATTGGATATTTTGAAATAGAAAAAACATTCAACTCTACAGCGGCCATGATTATTCTCGACCACGCCATTCGAGATATTGAAGAATGTGCAGATCGAGCTGAAGACGCTATTGAATTGTTGGCTGATTTGGTTCAACGTCGAAATTAGGACCTGTACCATGAAAGGAAAGAAATTTTCTTCGTCAATAGTATTAGTTCTTTTAATATTCAGTATTGTAGGTCTAGATGTATCTAGAAGATATTTATCTGGTGATTTTGAGGGAGATAAATTTGAACTTGAAATCCTCTATTCATCTGAGAAGGCTGGATGGCTAGAAAGTATAGTTGATGATTTTGAAGAATATTGGTCAAATAATAATCAGGGAAAAAATATCAGAGTAATTATGACACCAATTGGAACAGGAAAAGGAACTATTCAGGTAGCTAATGGTGCTAGTAAACCTGCTGTTTGGAGCCCAGCATCAAGATTTTGGATTCCTATTTTAAACAGTCTTTGGGCTACAAATAACAATAACCAAATTGCAGATGTTGATAGTCCGAGTCTAGTTGTTTCGCCATCAATAATTGCGACATGGGAAAGTTATCTTAAAGAATACAATATTACTGGATTCAATGATTTGAGAGATTTGGCAATCAATGATCCTGATTTCACTTTCGCTCACACAGATCCATTTGAATCGAATAGTGGATTTGGAGCAGTTATTATGGAAACTGCAGTTGCGGCAAATAAAAATCCAGAAGATTTGACATTAGATGATTTAGCAGATGACGATGTCCAATCTTGGATGCGACAACTAGAAAGTTCAGCGATACAATATGGTTCATCAACAGGGTTTTTAGGAAAACTTATGGCATCTGAAGGGCCGTCTAAACTAAAAGCAGCAATAATTTACGAAAATCTTGTTATTGAGAAAAACAAGGATATTACTGAGGATAAATTAGTAGCAATATACCCGTCTGAAGGAACATTACTCAACGATCATCCATATTTAATCCTTGATGCACCTTGGGTGAGTGACCAAGATAAACTATTAGCAAACGACTTTTTAGATTTCCTTCTTCTAGAAGAAACTCAGATTAAAGCAATTAAAGAGGGATTCAGACCTGCGATTAACATTGATACCTCCATTCCTGAGTTTCAAGAAGCATTTACTGAAGAAAATGGAGTCAGAGAAAGTTTAGAGGGTATAGAAATATATTCCATAGGGAATATTGATAGTAAAATACTGGATAGAATTCCAGATTTGTGGTCTGCAACTAGATCTAGATCACTTGATGACGACAGTTCTGAACAAACAGGATTGGAACCATCGGATTTCATAATTCCTTCTATTATTGTTATAATTATTTTGCTCATGGCCCTAGAACCAGTAATAAAGAAAATTAGGAGGTATCTAAAATGACAACGAGAAAAGATTACCTTCGATTTAAGACACTAAAACTAGAAAGAATTTTATCGAAATTCCAATTCAGAATTCTGTTTGAAGCAATAGTTATAATTGCTTTTTTTTCATTTGTACTTCTACCACCATTAAACCTACTTAGGAATGTGATTGTTGATTGGGGAGATATAAATCAATTGATTTTTAATGATCCAATTTTGAAAGATACAGTTTGGATTGCCATATTTAGGGCAATTGGCTTGTCATTTAGAATTGCATTTATTGTCACGATTATTGATGTAATAATAGGGATCCCAATTGCTCATGTGCTGGCAAACTATGAATTCAGAGGGAAAACAGCACTGGATACAATTGTTGATATTCCCCTCGCAGTACCCACATCCGCATTAGGATTTTCAGTATTATTGTTCTGGGCCACGGGAGATGGTATTAGTCAATTATTTTTTGAGGATCGCACGTTGGTCCAACAAGGACCTATGTTATTGATACTCGGTCATGTTGCATTTTCGTTTTCTTATGTTGTGAGAAATTTGAAAGGTGTTCTCGAAGAAGTAGATAAAAATGTTGTAAGCGCTGGCCGTACTCTTGGTGCATCACCTGTAAGCGTATTTCGAACAGTAACTGCACCCATGGCAAAAGAGGGAATTATTGCAGGTGCAATACTAGCATTTACAAGGTCCCTTGGTGAGACTGGTGCCTCATTATTACTGGCAGGAGTTTACGAAACAGCACCGATTCAGGTCGTGAGTTTTATGAGTGGTTTCAGAATTCCTCAAGCCGCATTTTTGTCAATCATATTAATAATTGTATCCGTCACTTTGCTTACTGGAGTAAGACAATATGCAAGAAGAGTGGGAATCCCACAACCTCAGATTTATCCGAAATTTGAACGATTACTATCATCTAAAAAAGTCGCGAGATCAAGAAATGGGTTCGCATGGGGATTATTTGCCATACTTGTATTGATTCCCTCACTCTTCGTTATATCTTATTTAGCAACTGTTTGGAATCAAGGACCAACAGGCAATAGAGAAGGAGGTGCAATTTACCAAGTATTTGAGGCACCAGATAATAAATGGGAAGCTTTGCAATTATCTCTAGTCACAAGTGTTGAGGTAGCAGTTATTGTCACTATTCTGAATTTGGCACTTGGGATCCCAATGGCTTATTTATTAGTTAAAAGACAGTATTGGGGAAGATGGAGAACTGTCCTAGATGCTCTAGTTGATATCCCCTTGGTGATACCCTCCTCGGCATTGGGATTCTCTGTGTTTTTGTTGTGGGGAAATTTAGGTTTGAAGATTGTAGAACCGGGGATTTGGATGATTGTTTTAGCTCATCTGACATTTACCTATCCGTTTGCTGTGAGGCCTATGATTAGCTATTTTGAAAGCTATGATTATACATATTATGAGGCAGCTAGAACACTTGGTGCAAGTGATTTGACCAGTTTTCGACGAGTAATTTTGCCGATGTTAAAACGTGGAATTTTCGCTTCAGCAATCCTTACGTTCACCCGAAGTTTAAGTGAAACGGGAGCTACAATAATTGTTAGTGGGAACGCGAGAACTGTTCCATTATTGATTGTTGATTTGGTTGAATCGGAGGCTTTGCCGGCTGCAGCCTTTGCTGCAACTGTTTTAATAGGAATTTCATTTGTAATGATGTTAATGGCAAGAACATTAAATACATCAAATAAGGAGTGATTGGATGCCGGAAATTGAATTTATTAATGTAAGTAAACATTACAATAATGGCCAGGTAAAAGCTGTAGATAGGCTAGATCTAACAATTTACGATGGAGAATATCTAAGTTTGCTGGGTCCATCGGGATGCGGTAAAACAACTACCCTGAGAATGATATCAGGTTTAATCTTACCAACATCTGGACAAATTTTATGGAATGGCAAACCTATTCAGCACCTATCTGCAGCTGAACGGGATGTAGGGTACGTGTTTCAACAATTTGCCATATTCCCTCACCTAAATGTTTGGGAGAATATTGCATTTGGAGCCCAGGTTAGGGAGAACTCATCATCAGTAATTGAGGAAATTGTTAAAGAAAAAATATCAATTGTTGGCCTTACAGAAAAAGTTAACCGATATCCCGCAAATCTAGATGCAGCGGATTTACAAAGGATAGGTATCGCGAGGGTTTTAGCTACGGGAGCAAAAACATTGTTATTAGATGAGCCTATGGGTGCTTTAGATCATAAAAGTAGAGAAAAATTCCAAGATGAATTAGTTGGAATTGTAAAAAAACTGGAATTAACAGCCATCCATGTTACTCATGACCAAAGTGAAGCCATGGCGATATCAGAGAGAATTGGAGTGATGAAAAAAGGAAGGATGGTACAATTGGGATCCCCTAATGATTTATTATATAATCCATCTCAGATATTCACAGCCCACTTTATAGGTGAATCAGACTTTGTTGAAGGTGTCATTTCAAATGTTAATAAAGAAAATATAATAGTAGAATTAATTGGAGATGAAAGAATTACAATTCCTAGAGTTGGACAACTAGGATTTAACCCTACACCGCAGGATAAAGTCGTTGTGGGATTAAGGAGAGAATTTACTAATCTTATAGATTTTAACGAAGAGATAATTCAAGAAGACAATATTATCAGGGGTATCGTCCTATCAGATAGATTTCTTGGAGATAAGAGACGAACTGTTGTAAATATCGATTTTGGTCGAGTAATTGAAATAAAAAGAAATCCCTTTGAAAAATCCTACTCAAAGGGAGATCAAGTGATGGTTTCAATACCAATTGGAAATGCATTCTTATTTTTGAATCCCTCAAATGGGTTAGAAGATGCATTATCGGTGACTTAGGTGATATCATGAAGCATATAGAACTTAGAGAAGTAACAGTAAGGAAAGATGGGAAGTTATTGCTAGATAAAGTATCGATTTCAATTGATTATGGTGAATACATCGGTCTGCTTGGACCGACTGGATCTGGTCCATCATACATATTACAAGTGATTGCAGGTTTGCTAAAAGTAGATAATGGTCAAGTATTCATGGATGGGGTCGATGTCACTGATTCTCCTCCTGAGGATAGACATGTTGGTTTTATATTTGAGCAATTTAATTTATTTCCTCATTTAGATGTACTCGGCAATTTATTATTTGGTCCAAGGATGAGACGAGAAAACATCGAAAACAAAACAAGAATTGCAAGAGAGATTATTTCACTTGTGAGATTGAATGGAAGAGAACATGCATATCCAAAAGAATTATCTGGTGGTATGCAACAACGGGTGGGTATTGCTCGTGCGGTTACGGCAGGTGCTAAAATTATGTTACTCGATCAACCATATCGTGCTCTTGATGCCAAAATTAGGGAAGAAATGCGATTTGAGATTAGAGAAATCGTGAAAGATTTGAATTTAACCGCAATCCATGCAACCCATGAGACTGAAGAAGCGATGATTATTTCAGATAGAATCGCTATATTTAATGAGGGTAAGCTTGAACAAATTGGTTCCCCTGAAGAAGTATTTAGGTCACCGATTAACCTGTTTGTAGCAACATTCTTGGCTGAATCAAATGTGTGGGATGGACGTGTAAAAGATAATCAAGCTGTTATCAAAGAAATAGAATTTGAAACTAGTAACAATGAAGATAGTGAAGGGAAGATCGTAATTAGGCAAGAAGCTTGTGATTTATATCATAAAGAACCAACTGGGAAAAACGTATACTCAGTAAGAGTAATCAAGATTAGAATTTTAGGGGAATTTATTAGATTTAATGTTATTGTAAATGAAAAATTAGATCTTGTGTGCAGAGAAAGACTAGATATGAAATGGGAAAACCCCGCAAAATATATAGATCAAAAATTATTCTTAAAAATACAACCCAATGAAATCCAATTTTACCCATCAAGCAATAATTGATTTTCGATATGAAGTTATTATAATCAAAATTTACAAGCAATGAGCTTAACCATAGTTTGATTCCTTTTTTGAACTATATGATCAATTTCTTACATAATTTTTCAATTATTAAGAATTCACGTTCAGCAATCCTATATCTGATGTCTCCATCACATTCCGCTCTTTGTTTTAATACAAAAAAGCTTCTGTTGAAATAGGTTCTGTTCTTAAAGAACGGTGCTTCCTCCTGCTTCTCTTCTTACTAGAATCTACAAAGACAGGGGTTCCGTGATCTTTAACCACTGGTTGATCATTTTCAGTCCGTAGACTGAATACCAGCGTTCCTGTTTTTAAAAACAGGGTAGGACAGTCATTATGATATTTCAGTACGTTTCCAGCTTATCCGTAAATCTCCCCAAGGAAGAAATGACAGGTGGATGCTTACCTAGTCCTCTTACACCTTTAGCTACTAAAGGTAGTAAGTGTAATGTAC
>JAAFKL010000182.1 GCA_021399405.1 Candidatus Heimdallarchaeota archaeon
ACATCAGCCATAATTTTTTGATTTCCTACAACAATATGCATGTCTTTTAGCGGTAAGGGTGTTTCATTCTTAGCCTTTTCAAGATAGGCTACCGCAGCTGCAAGATCAGTTCCCACCATTCTTCCAAAAACGGGTTTCATCTCTTTCTTCGATAAATATCGATCTCTTAATGCCATAATAAGCCCTTGAATAAATATGTCACAACTGGAGATACCTCCAAATCTACTAGTAATTATCAAATCTGTTGCAGGGTGATCCATAAGTAAATGAAACATTTCTGCGACTGTTCCAAGTGAAGGACCTCCTCCAGAATCCATGAAATTGATAGGTACAACCTTATCATCAAAAAATCGTTTGCCTACATTTACTACTTCATCCACAGAAAAAATCCCATATCCAGCACCTCCTGGAACAAGGCCGACATATAATTTATCCTCATTCTTAACGAAATTTTCTGGATCCTCAAATAGATCAACATATGGAAAACCTGCTTTAAACCCACGAGCCTCATATATCGTTTGCTCTGAAACATCGTGTCTCTTTGATCTTGGATTAATCCCAATTGATTTTAGCATAGGTGCATGTCGATACAAAGCATTATCATCAAGCACAATTTTAGCATCTGCACCTAACACAGTTTTCCTATCTTCAATATTCGCCACAATAAGAGGATTAATTTCACAAGTTTTTGCTTCAATTTGTTGAAAGGTAGTAAATATTGATTGGACCGATTCTTTCAACTCCTCTTCTACTTCTATTAATAATTCATTTTGAGAGACTAAAAACGACACAGCTTCATTCACCGTTTCTTTAGGTAATACCATGGGATTGTCTGAAATCTTTTTTGTGAAAATTGCCTCTGGGTTATTTTTTGCAACCATTTCAATATCCACACCCCCAGATCCAGACGCTACAATTACAACATCAAAAGTTGCAGGGTCCGTAGTTACTGACAGATAGATCTCGCTAATAACTTCCACAGCCTCTTCAATTAATATATTTTTAACTGGATATCCCTTAATTTTCAAATTGAAAATTTGTTGTGCAATGGCCTTGACTTCATTCAGATTACCTGCTTTCTTAATTCCTCCAGCCTTTCCACGACCTCCAATTAATACCATCGCTTTAACCATAACTGGAAATTTCAGCTCCAAATCGTCCACTTGCTCAACAGATTGGATGGTTGCAAATTGCTTAGGTATTGATATTCCATAACTCTCAAAAATCTTCTTAGATTCAAATTCATACAGTCTCATTCAAATCACTTTCCGTATAACGTCTGATAATACTTGATTAACCCACCAGCATCAAATATTTTTAATAATTCAACCGGTAGTTGCGGAAAGTCATAGACGTTATCTCCATTGGTAATATTTCCGAGTTTCAAATCCACCTCAACAGGTAAATTTGGATCATATTTGTCTACAAATTCAGGATGCACTATAATTGGCAACCCCTGATTAATAGCAGATCGATAAAATATCCTCCCAACAGATTTTACTATAACTGCATGAACCCCAGCATGAGCAAGACCAACAGCAGGATGTTCTCTAGAAGATCCACAACCGAAATTATCACTCGCTACAACGATATCCCCATGTTTAACTCTAGCTGAAAATGATTCATCTAATCCTTTAAACAGATAAGGCACTATATTTTCTGCATCTGTGGATTTAATATCATAGGTCAATCCACCAGCAAACATCTGATCAGTATTGAAATCAGCAACATCACTATAATTCCATACACCATTATGATAGCGATCATCTTCAGAAGAGATATGTGTGATATTTTCTTGGACTGATTTCGAACCAAGTTTCAATTCAGAAGGTATTCTAATAGGTTGATCGGTAAAATATTTTCGTGGGTCTGTAATTCTTCCATTGATAGCTGAAGCCGCAATTGTGGCAGGTGAAGCTAAAAATACAGATGATTTCTTGTTTCCCATTCTCCCCAAAAAGTTACGATTCGCGGTAGAAAGAACATTACAACCATCAGCTGGTATACCTTGTCCCTTACCAAGGCATGGTCCACAACTACTAGTGAGTATTGTGGCACCTGAACTTACTAGTGTTTGAATTGCTCCAGATTCTAAAGCCTCAAGATATATTTCCCTAGAAGCAGGCGCAACTAACATTTGTACTCCGCTGTGAATCTTCTTACCTTCCAAAACTGAAGCTGCGATTTGCAGATCATCCAATCTTGCATTTGTACAAGTTCCAAGAAATACTTCTTGAATTTCTATATCTCCTAAATCAGTTATCAAATTGATATTGTCTACTTGATGGGGAATTGCTGCTACTGGGACTAATTTATCAAGCTCAATTGTTATTTCTTTTATGTATGAAGCTCCTTCGTCAGCCCAATCCATTAAGAGCTTATCAAAAATCAGTTCATCGTCACTATATTTATTCTTAATCCATTCTTCTAAGATTTCATCTGGGGGGAAGATTGCAGTTTTAGCACCCATTTCTGATGCTAAATTTGTGAGTGTCATTCGTTCCGACACACCCAATGTTTTAACTCCGTCCCCATGATATTCAATTGCTTGATATTGGGCACCAGAGGATGTTATTTCTCCCATTATCCAAAGGGCAAGGTCCTTAGCATAAACTCCTTTCGATAATTCTCCTGTCAGAATAATTTTTATCGTTTCGGGTACTTTAAACCAAGTTTTCCCGGTTAGCCATAATCCAGCTGTCTCGGTCCTATCAATTCCTGCAGCGAAAGTTGCAAAAGCACCTGAAGTACAGGTATGAGAATCAGATCCAACAATCAACATACCGGGTAATACATGATTTGACATTAACTGATGACATATTCCATCTCCCACATCATAAAATTTCTTGATTACGTGTTTATTTACAAAATCCCTAATTATATTATGATCATTTGCAATTTTAACTGATGTCGGTGGAGCATCATGATCCAAAACCACAATAAGACGATTTGGATATTTTATATCCTGTCCTCCCATTTTTTCGAAAGTTTTGGATATAGATGCTGTATTATCGTGCGAAAGAATAAGGTCGGGTTCTGCATAAACAATATCACCAGCTCTCACTTGTTTTTGAGTTTTTAGTGAAAACACTTTTTCTGAAAATGTTAGTTGACTCATCTTATTCAGGTCCTTTTTCCAAACTCAAGCAATCCGCCAGCCTGAATAATATCCATTACGGGAGTTGGTATCATCTGACAATCAATAGATTTTTTGGTTGTCAAATTATTTAATTTCGCTTCCTCAATATCCAATTCGATTTGATCATTGTCGCTTATCGCGAATTTTGAAAGACCATCAATTTGAACTAACAATAAACCCGAATTTACCGCATTACTGTAGTATATGGGTCCAAAAGACTCGCCAATTATGATTTTGATTTTGTGCGCTAGAAATCCTGTTACTGCTTGTTGTCTAGTAGATCCTTTACCAAAATTCTTCCCCACAATTAATATCTTGTTTTCATTATCCTCAGCACCAAATCCTTCAAAATTAGCTAAGTTTCCGAAAATATGAGGTTTAATCTTCTCTGGATCATGTATCGTCAAAAGAGATGCATGAAAGATATTGTCAGTATCTATATCATCAATTCTTACACATCTAGCTAGACCTTTGATATTTTCCATTATAATTTCACATCCTCAATTACGGGTCTAGATATTTTTCCAGTCAAAGCAGTCGCAGCAGCTACTATTGGACTTGCTAAATATACATCACCAGGACCAATTTTTCCCTGAGTATTCCGATTTCCAGTAGTTAGAGTTACCGTTGTAGTTCCGCCAGTAAGACCATACTGCCCTTTGGCACAAGTTGAACATCCAGTACCAAAGAAATTACCTCCCGAATCTAGAATAATTACCATTGATCCATCTTTGTTAATATCTACATAATCTTCACGAGTAGCAGGTATTATTGCAAAGCGAACATCCGAATTAATTTCTTTGTTTTTGAGAATTTTCACAGCCTCATGTATATCCGTACGACTTCCATTTGTACAGGATCCAATAATGACAGAATTGATTTCAGTACCAAGGACTTCATCAATTGGTTTTACATTATGTGGATGTGGTGGGCAAGCAATTTGGAGATCTAAACCTTGTACATCAATTGTAAATTCAATAGAATATTTTGCATCATCATCCGCTTCTATTGGCTCATATTCAATCTCATTTTGCTTGTAATATTCAAGAGTTACACTGTCTGGAGGAACGAACCCGATCAGACCCGTGGCTTCTGTGACTAACGAACACAAAGTAACCCTTTCATCAATTGTTAACTTAGATACCAGTTCTCCATAAAATTCAACAGACATACCTGTAATACCTAATTCATGAAGTTCTTTAAGTACATAAAGTGCAAGATCTTTTGCCGTTGTTGGCCATTTGTATTCTCCTGTAATGTTGACCTTAACAGTATCAGGTATTTTAATCCAATACTTCCCAGTCTTCAAAGCGAAGGCCAACATAACATCCCCTGCTCCTTGACCCAATATACCTAATGCTCCAAGAAGATTATAATGACTGTCTGCCCCTATAACAATATCGCCAGGTTTTGAGTATCCCTTTTTGAATAAAATATGCGAACCTATACCAGAACCCAAATCTGTTAATTTAATATCATGTTTCTTGGTAAAAACCCTAAGTTTTTCTTGATCCATTGCATGTTTGGGATCATTTCCATATGGATAACAATCAGGAGTAAATATTATTTTTTGATTGTCAAATGTTTTCGTATCTGGGTAATTAAACTCAAATAAATCTATTACTTGGGGTCCAGCATAATCTCTTGCAGTTACCAAATCAAGATCTACCCAAACTATATTTCCGGGATAAATCTCAGTCTCAGATGCATCTGAGTGTTTCTTTATTATTTTTTCAATTAGTGTATATCCTACCATTAACACCATTTATCCTATTTTTCATACTTATTTGGAAATTTCAACTTCCATTTTCTTCAATTTTTCACATATGGCATCTGCCATACCAGAAGTGGTTGTATCTCCACCCATATCATAGGTTCTAGCTACTCCATCCTTAATTACCTCTGCAACAGCTTGATCAATTCGAGTAGCCATTTCTTTTTCTCCGAGCCAATCCAACATCATTTTTCCTGCAAGAATACAAGCAATGGGATTGACTTTATTCATTCCCACATATTTAGGTGCTGACCCATGGGTTGGTTCAAAAACTGCGTAATCTTTACCAATATTCCCTGATGAAGCAAATCCCAATCCTCCTATTAATTGCGCAGCTAAATCTGAAACAATATCCCCAAACATATTTGAGGAGACTAAAACACCATATATTTCTGGATTTTTAACTAACCACATTGTCATTGCATCGATATTTGTTTCCCAGAGCTCTATACCCTCATATTCTTTGATAAGTTTTCGAGCTTCTCTAACCATCAAGCCACTAGTTTCCCTTATGACATTGGGTTTTTCAACTAACGTAACCGTCGGATATCCAAATTCTTTAGCATAATCCATGCTGCTTTTGAGTATTCTTCTTACACCAGCTCGAGTAAATATTCTGGTCGAAATGGCTATGTCGTCCAATGATTCATTTTCAAACCGTTTTGCTTTGGGGTGTGTTTTAATTAGAATTGACATCACTTCTTCTGGAACAGGATGATATTCTATTCCAACGTACAATCCTTCTGTATTTTCACGGAATACAACTAGATCAATATCGTCCTTGAAATTGATAGGATTACTAGGATATGCCTTACAAGGCCGTTGATTAGTGTACAAATCAAACATTTGTCTTAGTTTCACAATCGGGCTAAAATATATTAATCCCTGATCTTTCAGCTTAGGTGATAATTCAAGATCAGCTTCTTCTTTTGGTTTTGAAGTTATTGCTCCAAATAATGCACAATCCGTTTGCTTTAGAAGGTCAATTGTTCTATCAGGTAAGGGATTTCCTTCATTACACCAGAATTCCCAACCAATATCTCCCCATTGATACTCTGCTTTTTCGCTGAATCCTACAGTATCTAGCACTTTAATGGTCGCATCAACCACATCTATTCCGATTCCATCCCCAGGTAATATTGCAATTTTGTATTTACTCATTTTCTCACCAATTATTTTTCATAAAACTTTTTGATAGGGGCAAAACAAAGGAAATCACACCTATGTACAATTTCAACCTCAGGCAGTCTATTAATTTTGTCTCCCTCTTTACTATGAAACACGATAGCTTGCTTTACTGATAATGGTAAATCAAACTCATATACGAGTTCTAATCCTTGCGCTGGGTGGCGAATATATTTGCCAGCTTTTGTTTGAACAATTTTGGATTCTGAATTCCTTTCATATTCTACAAATTTTCCTACATCATGCAGTAAACCACCAGCAATCAATTCATCTCGATTCAATTTATTTGCTAAACCAAATGATTCATATTTATCATACGTATGCATACATAGTTGAGTTACAGCTCGAAGATGGTCAATAATAGATATGAGTGGTTTCTTATCTCCTTCTACCAATTCTGGAATTAATAGGGTGAATGGAACCATTCTGAGATCATCTTCTGACCAACCACCTAGGGAAATAGCTTTGTCTAGTGATTTGATCACTTTGTTTCGCAATTCGATATTACTAATTTCTTCAATTTCTGGGAAGAGAGCTGATACATTCATGGATAATCCTCAAAATTTTGTCATCTAGACTTAAAATGCGTAAGTTTTGGGAATAGATAAGTCTATCAAAAGTACTGCAATTCATAGATTACTCACTTTTTAATAGTGATCACCATTTCATAAAAATATTTTATTTATAGTTTAAAACCAATTTTCTCTCAAAGCTCTCATTTATTTTATTTTAGAGCTTTTCATTTTACATGAATTGGTATAAAATAGGTAGGAAAGCCTTCTTAAACCCAAATGTGACCATTTATATTATAGAATGATGATGATTATTTGTTCATAATTAATCTCTTTATAAAATAGATATTGAGATGGCGATGTATCCAGTAGGTTGAAATTAGATGGCTACTATTTCAAAAATTGACACCCACCCAAAATCATTCAAAGGATCTGTGAAGCCTAATTGGTGCCCTGGGTGTGGTGATTATGGATTATTGTCCGCAACGACAAAGGTCTTATCTAATTCTGGCTATCAACCTCATGAGGTCGTTATGGTCAGTGGGATTGGATGTTCGTCCTCTTTCCCTCATTGGACCACAGCTTTCGGGGTACACGCTCTTCATGGTAGGGCATTACCTACAGCCACTGGGGTCAAACTCTCCAACCCAGATCTCAAAGTTATCGTTGCAGGTGGAGATGGCGATGGGTATGGTATTGGGGCTGGACATTTTGTTCACACCGCTAGGAAAAATGTTGACATTACCTATATGGTAATGAACAATCAAATTTATGGCCTTACTCTTGGTCAAGCCTCACCTACTTCACAGAAGGGGCAAATCACTCTTCTTACACCAAATGGGGTGGAAGAAAGACCTGTTAACCCGATTTCACTTTCTCTAGGTGCAGGTGCAACATTTGTAGCCCGAGGTTTTTCAGGTGATGGAAAACATCTGCGATATTTGATAGAAGAAGCTTTAAAACATCCAGGATTCTCATTTATTGATGTTTTGAGTCCATGTGTCACATTCAATCGATTAAACACTTTTGACTGGTTTAAGGAGCGCATTTACAAATTAGAAGAAACAGATCATGATAAATCAAATATAGGTGATGCGTTCGTTAGATCTCAGGAATGGAATGAACAAATACCTATTGGGATATTTTATCAGAAACAATATGCAACTTTCAATGAGACCGACCCAGTTGCAAAAAATCGTATTATTGTTAATGAGCCTCTTGGGTTTAAAGCTCAAGGGATTGATACAAAATCAATTTTTGATGAACTTAGATAATTCTTAATTATATAATATTTGGTTATTACAAGAAACTCAAATAAGCAATAGTTAGCAAATAAATATGGAAAGAACACCTGTAAACCTAATAATTTTGGTTACAGGTTTTATCGGTTTTTTACAAGGAGTTCAACGATTTTTAATCGGATACGCATTGGTTTATTATGAGTGGGACCTTACAGAGTTTGGATTGGTTTACATATTTTCAGCTCTAGCAATGACTATACCGATGATTGTAAGTGGTATATTTACTGATATCAAAGGGCGTAAACAAACAATAATTGTTAGTTTTTTTTTATCTTCTATTGGATCAATTAGTCTTATGATTTCGATAAGTGGTACCGTCTTGTTTTACATTATTATATCACAGGTTCTAGCGACAATCAGTTTTGGAATTGCTCAGGTGGGATTAACCTCGATTATGGCTGACGAGACAACTGAAGGATTTCATCGAACAAATATATTTGGTAAACAAGCAACTGTGAAAAATTTAGCCTCATTTTTAGGCCCAATAATGATGGGCGTTTATCTTGATCAGATAATAAAGATTACAAATAAATTTGATTTAGGTGTGATAACAATTGATATTATCCAAAGTGGGTTTTTGATTATTGCAATAATTGCAATTGCAGGAGTGTTTCTTGGTACCATATTACCAAACACTCCGCGGGATCAAATTGAATTAAACAAAAAAGCAACTATCACTGATTTTACAAGCTCTCAAAAACGGATGTACAAGGCATTCAGCATAGAAGAAATGATAATCGGATTTACTAGTGGATTAGTTGTTCCATTTATTGATTATTATATCTTAACGGAATTTCGACCGAGCCCCCTAACTTGGGGAGTAATATTTGGAATTTCAAATTCGACTATTGCAATTGGTAACTTTATGGTAGGAAGATATTCTGAAGGCTTTGGTAAAGGGAACACTATTTTCTTACTAAATTTATTTTCACCATTATTTGCACTGGGTATTGCATTAGTTCCGCAATTCTCATTAGTAGCAGTATTTTATGTCTTAAGATCAGGAGTGGCCAATGCAGTTCAACCAGCTTGGAATTCTTGGTTTTATATGTATTTACCAGATACATTTAGAGGGAGGTCCTTATCTACAATTCATATTAGCAGAAGATTGACTAGAGCGGTTGGAACTGCAGCGGGACCTTCATTGTTTGTTATCCTAGGACCGATGTTATTTCCACTTGGATGCTTGTTTTATCCCCTAGCAATGTCAATCCCACGCAAAACAGAAATTTCTTTAAGTAAAACAATCGCAGAATCAATTTAAAACTTGTATAAACAATATATTATGAAAAATATGTCAAGTCAAATATAATATCATGTCAAATCCTTGGGGAGAATTCGTTATCATTTTATTTTTGAAAACATACCTTCGATCGAGGAAGATTATGCAGATTGATATCCAAGGTATCTGTATTAGTTCGGGAGATCCTGAGGAATATAAATTCGTAGAGAAAATAATCAATGGACTTTCTCCAAATACAAAAATTTTCAATTTTGCAGATGTATTAAAGGATGTAACAATCCTCGAAAAATGTGATTTTATCCTAACAATAGGAGGAGATGGGTCTGTTGCTTGGTTAGTTGGAACATTTTTTGAAAGGTATGAAACAGTAAATCCCTTGAAACCAATTATTCCGGTAGTAAGACCCAAATCTGTTGGATATTTGAAACAAATTGATCTAGAAGAAGAAAAATTCAAAATTGGATTTAGTGATTTGTTAAATGGGAACTACCATATCATAAACCGAACAATTCTGAAGACAAATGTAGCAGGTAAGTCGTATGTTGCAGTAAATGAGATATTTTTGATGAGCTCTCCCCATTTGGGACAATTCATTGTTTATATCCAACATAATGATGATGGTTTTCATCCAATCACAACTACCATGGCTGATGGTGCAATGATAACAACAAGCCTAGGTTCTACAGGTTGGGGATTGTCGTATAAAGGTCAAATTAACTTAGATGAAAATTCCATTGAATTGATATTTGCTGGTGGTGTGCACTCATCGGCTAATTTCACTCTTCCACGTAAACCATTGAAATTAGAATTTAATTTGAAAAATACAATAATCAATACTAACACATTATCCATATATGAAAGTCGAAGAGAAGCATTAGGGTTGTCCAAAGATGACAATCCCAATGCATCATTAGAATTAGTTTATGGCTCAAGAATTTTAGTAGATGGTCGAATAGTTGGATTTGGGATTACCGAAATAGAAATTGACTCATCAGAATCAATACCATTTGTATTTCTGCATCAAGAATCTGCTGTGGACAAAGCTTGGAAACTTACAAAACAACCAGATGTAAAATAGATTTTATTAGTTTAACGAGAACTCAGTATTTCTTGTAATGGTGTTGCATAATCACGAATTGTGTTAAGGGTAATTCCAACAGAATGAATTTCCTTGGATGC
>JAAFKL010000183.1 GCA_021399405.1 Candidatus Heimdallarchaeota archaeon
AATTTAGGTCAGTGCTGAGTAGTCACGTTAGTATTACCCACATACCAATAATGATATGTTCTTTGAGTTGATATTTAATGAAACCTTGGATCCTTTTTCCATTTCCTTTTGAGTTTCAAGCGACTGTACATTAATCTAGGCATACCCGGCATCATATCAAATATTGCATTCCATCCTCCCCGTTTCATAACACGAAGTGCAGTAAACATTGAAGGCATCTTTGCTCTTGGTCTGGGTACAGTTTCAGATTTTGGATTTTCAAGGTGTATTAGCACCTTTTCAACAGTCTTCGGGTCATTCCATTCAGATCTGTACACGAGTTTTCCTTCTTTATCTAGGATTAAAAGAAAATTCGGTAACAAAATTTGACTGGAATGAATTGACCCATTTAAATCATCAATTATTATTGTTCTATTTTCATTATCATTGGGTTTGAGCTTCTTAGCAAACTCAAATTTTTCATCCATTGATTGATGAGGTCCGATTTTTGATCCTGGGTGAGCTTCTCTTACATATAAGACAATGAATTCAACATCTGGATATTTGTCGGCAAGTTTATTCATTGGATTTATGTATCCAACGTAACTAGGACAGGTATAACTTCCTGATTCAATTACAACTGTTTTTCCTTTGAAATCACTTAATTCAATTTGTTCTCCATCAATTGTTAAAGCAGTAAAATTAAGAACGACATCATCGACATCTGCACATACAAACTCAGCTTTTGTTTCTAACTTTGCATTGAAATGCAAATAGTTGTATGAATTAATTTCACTAGTATTGTTTTTTGGTATTTGTTCTTCTAAAATTTGCGACATATTTTTCACCTATATAGACTGATCAGTCTATTATTATAATTCAATTTAATATCTATTACCATATAAAGTTTGTTAAATGCACATATTAGCGATTTCTTATATAGATCGATCAGTCAATTTAGTATTATTTGGTTTCAATAACTGATAAAGCGACTTCAATTATTTGATTCAAATCATCTTCTGAAGCACCACATTTTGCCATTATACCTAATCCATGAAGGTTAGTTGTCAGAAACTTCGCTGTAGATTCAAGATTGATGGGTTTAGTTAATTCATTATTCTCTTTAGCAATTGTTAAAGCATGTAGAAATGCCTTCATGTACATTTCCATATAATTCTTAACCTTTGAAATAATTTCTTCATCTTGAAAAGCCAATTCCATGGCTGTATTGGCCATCAAACAGGCCTTACGCTTTGGTTGAAGATTAATTGTAGCTAGAGTTGAGATAAAATGTCCTTTTATGGCTTTAAGAGAGGTATCATGGGACATCAAAAGCTGATTCATAGATTCTTTCATTTTCTTCTCATATTGATCCAATACCTGTAAGAATAGTTGTTTTTTATCACCGAAAGTATCATACATACTTTGCCTGCTAATACCCATTACGTGCAACAGATCAGTTAATGAAGTATTATCATACCCTTTTTCCCAAAATAAATACATAGCTCGATTTAAGACAGTATCAGGGTCAAAGGTTTTTGTTCGAGGCACACAGCTCCATCCTATTGTTTTTATTTATTTATTTGGATTGATTGGTCAAAATATCATGGTTTTTTATAAGATTAATGAATATCTACCCATCTATGAAATATTTCGACAACCAATATAATTTAGCGATAATGAATTTTTTTATATCCTAATTAAAATGTTTATAGACCAGTCCTTGATAAAGAGGTAAATGGGTGTTGAAATTCGAACTGAGCGAAAACCAACGCAAGTTAAAGATTTCAAAGTAGAACTTGTGGAACTTTCTCAATTAATACCTCATGAAATGACAATTGAACATGCCCTTGAAGCATTCAAATATGCAGTTCAGTTTGATGGTGTTGTTCGACATCCTATAGTGTTAGATAAATCATCTAACTTAATACTTGATGGTCACCACAGACATGCAGGATTACTTGCATTAGGTTTCAAATATGCTCCCGCAATATTAATAGATTATATGGATGAGAGTCTTGTAAGCTTGGATACATGGTATCCTAAAATTCATCGTCCAATTCGTGAAATCATATCTAAATTTGAACTAGAAGACTTAGAAGTAGATGAATGTTCTAATGATAATATTGATTTTGAGATGATTAGAGAAAGGAAAGTCACAGCAATTATTGGTAATAAAAATGGACATTGGAAAATTAAGGGTGATAGAGAATTACTCTTTAGTATATTAAGAGACAATTGGTTGGATGAAACAATATATTATGATAATGCTGAGCATTGCGTTTCAGAAGCTAAAATGGGAGAAGCCGCAATTATCTCGTGGTCTTATACAAAACAAGAGATTCTTGAGTTGGTAAAAGCTAAGAAAATTTCGTTACCTAAAACAACGCGTCATACAATCCATTATGCTTATCAAGATTGTAATTACCCTCTTGGTAAATTACCTAAATCAGATTAGTATTTCTATTGAGTTTTTAGAATTTAAGTTGGGATGAAAGAATTACCTCTGCAATTTGGACAGCCTCGACCGAATGAAGCTCGACAATAGAAATTACCACATTTAGAACATTTTCCTTCAGATTTTGTGGATCGCCCTAAAGCCTTACAATGAGCACATGCAGCAATTGAGGTTTTAGATCTCAATCCATTTAATCCTATGATAACAAAAATTACCAATACAATACCTCCAATTACACTTACCCAAGTTGATATACTGCTAAACAGATTGGATGATGAGTCATCATCAGGGCTGATATCGGTAATAACTGCATTAATAAATACGTTAAATACTAACGCCCGGTTAGCTATTTCTGGAAAAGGAGCATCAGCAGTACTATAGCCTTTGCCTACTGGAATATCAATTATTGAAGACTCCCCTACCTTCAATCCCAGTAACCCTTCATAAAATCCGATGATTATACTACCAGGAGAAATTGTAAAATCCACTGGACCGTCCTTCGAAAAATCAAAAATCTCTCGAGTATCAGCATACCGACCTTCATATTCAATACTCATCACATCACCCGTTTCAATCCCCTCATCGTCAGAATATCCACTGATTTTGGTAGAGCTAAATAATAAAATAATCATGATTAAAGGTAACATCTTGGTAAAGATTTGTTTGGTCACTGTATTGTTTTGAAAAAACTAATTCTTATAGTTCATGGAAGCGCAAATAATATATCGTGAAAACCTGTTTAATAACCAATATACTTGTCTAATAGAACTCCATGAAATTGGATTGCTGAAGGAAAATATTCCCTTCCGATAAGAAAATGGAAAACTAGTCTTTTCACTAAGAATTTTTCATTGATGATATCGAATAGTTAATAGGATTATCATCACGAAGCACCATTGTGAAATCTTGGTTTCAGTATTCCGTAAACAAAAACGATCCAACTGGAATGAAATTTTTGTATCTTAGAATTGGAACTACTGAGAAATTATATGAGGAATTTGAAAAAAACTCTTCAGAACTTGGAATAACTTGGGATTTAAATGAATCACCAACTTTTCGAGAATATCACTTTTCGTCAAATACTACAGAGTATGATGGTATATTACTGAATATGGACATATCAGATAATGAACTAACTGAATTTCGAAAAGATTTTTGGGAAAATTATGTATGGAAAACTGAAGATACACCAATGGTTACTGCACTAGTCATCCCTGATTCAACAAAAATTGGATCGTTAACTAAATCACAAATCATTGAAGGTTTGTCGCTAGTCAGATTGACAGACAGACCGTTCGAGATTTTCGAAAATTCAAGTGATAATGTGGAGAAAATCACAAATTGGATCATTAACATGTGTATCGTAGCTCATCGTAAGGAAAGAATTGAACAAGAAACAAACGAAGCTTAACAAATTCTCTATTCGAAGTAATACAAAACAAATAATTATAACTCTCTACATTAACACCTATTCAAAGGGATTTTGTATATGAGTTTATCAGTTCAAGATTTAATAGATCAAGACTACACTGGATATAGTGTCCGTTCAGTTGTTACAAATAAGAAATTTAGGAATACCGTAATTAATGATAAACGTGTAAGAGGGAATAGAAGGATCAAAGAAGTTGTATTAGATAAATTAGCTGTCGGTGGAAAAGTTCTTTTGACTGGACCAACTGGAGAAGCAAAAACTCTATTTGCAAGGATCCTAATTGATTATATCGCTCAGGAAGTGAGTAGTAATAAGTATCATATTGCTGGATGCCCATTTCTTGAAGATGCGGGATATTTGGTCCATATAATCAATAATTTTGCTCAGAATATTTTCAATTCTATAGATGTGTTACAAAGTCTATGTCCTTATTGCAGGAAAAACATTGAAGATGCGTTGTCTACCAAAACAGCTCCTGTAAGCTTAGATAACACTTCACAGTTAGTAAAATTAGCAAAATCATTACCAGATAAGTTGACAAAGGTAGCTGTAGAAAAAACACTAGTCAGAAGAACTCAAATCGATCCACGAAATGATCCTGAGAGTTTATATATTTTACTTGCAGGTGTTGAAAATCTTGAACAATTGCTAGGTGGTGAATCTACTGAAACATATTCTCACCAAAGCCACAAAGTTGGTACGTTATCACAAGGATTTATGGTAGTAAACGAAATTCAACGTTTGCACCTATCACTTCTAGAATCATTAATGGGTTTTCTCGAAGACCCCCAAGGAATTAAATATAATCTGGCTGGAGAAACAGTTTATGTTGATGGAGCAATAATTTTTACTTCCAATGCACCACTCACAGTTTTTGGAGAGGAAAGTCAGCCGATAATCAACCGTGTTCCCGAGGTTTTATGGCCTGCAAGGGACGTAAAGGACAGAGTTGAGATCGTAAGAGACATGTTCCAAGATCATATTGTCACAAGTAAAATGAAAATCACTCCTAACCCATCATTAATCCAAATGTTTGAACTTAGTGGTACCGGAGAGAAAGACACGATATCAAGGATAGCATATGAATTTCTAGCCAATGTAGCCAATGAATCTATACCAAGATCATTAAAATCAAGCACAGCAAGATCTGAAAATCGGGTTGCTCGAACAGATTTCTATGCTGGTTTGGATGAAATCCATAATCCTCAAAGAAGCCCACATATAGATTTACGTACACTTAATAATGCAATTGGTGAAATTATAATCCGATCAGAAGCTTCCGAAGATTATGATGGCATTATTGTCACCTTAGATACAGTACGTGAAGCATTAGAACTTTATGATATTTCTCCCACTTTAATTAATAATGGATTACAAGCAGTGAAATTACAACTTCGTAATGCTGTTAGAGAAGGAAAAACTGCTGTTAGTGTTGATGAAGTAACAGAAGAAATGGACAAGCTCAGAAGTCTATCAGATGATGATTTGAAGAAAATTGTTTATGAATTTGAACAATTATCATCCAAAGAGGATGAAATTGCGAATTATATTTACGAACAATTGAAGCCCAGTTATCAAGCGTTGTTGCAAGTAAGCTACATGTAAGTGAGATCAAAATGCCTCACAGAATTAAAGAAATCACCGCAGCTCATTTTCCAGATCCGTTAATAGATTATGGATCAACTGAGTTCATTTTAGAATTCTCAGATGCTGCAGAGATGTTGCAAAAATGGAGAAATCCGCACCTAGGAAGAGCTAGTCGTGAGGGCACTATCCTTTCATTAGCTGCAAATGCGCGAGCAGCGGTGCAAGCAATTCACAGTAAACTACTAACAACGGTATTAGATGCAGAAAGAGAAGAAGATTTAGTCGAAAAATTAAAGGTAAACCAATTTTTAATTGATCGAACCCTCCCTGAGGCTTTAGAACTTGTAAATTTGGATCAGCTTCTTACACCAGAAGATATTCTTGCATTCATACAAAAACATCTTCAACTCATGGGAGAAGAATTTGGGGAGTTGAAAGCCGCAAAAACTATACTTAATCAGCTCAATACTATCACAGATATTGAAATTAAAGATCAATTTGGAAGACAAAGACGAGTTTCAAGAAATGACGTGCTAGATGTAATTGGATCAGTTCTTGGAAACATGTTAATGCGACAGGTTTCTCTTTGGCCAGTTGATAATATTATGCCAAGGCCACGAGGTAGACTTCAAAGGAAAAAAACATACAAAGCAGCTATTGCACGTGAAGGGAAAATTCCACCTTCTACAATTAAGAATGAAGATATTCGAGTAGTTGACAAAGATAGATTATCATTGGTATATTTTATCGTGGATATGAGTGAGAGTATGGGTAAATCCGTATTCAAAGGTGGATTAACTCGATTAGATGGTGCACTCCTAACTTCACTTGGATTATTTTATTATTTCAAGTTATTGAATCGAAGAAAAAGAAGAGAATTTGATAGTTTCAAGATGCATATTGTACCCGTCACAAAGAATCCATATGTAATAAGTGATAATAAGAAGTTTGAAGACTTTCTTTTGAATGCTGAAGCAAAAGGTAAAACTCGATTAGTTCATGCCACTCAGACTGCAATAAATCATTTAAATGACTCCTATAAGGATAATAGTTACGATGTGCAATTAGTATATTTAACTGATGGAAGACCAAATGTAGTTTTTGACAGCTCAATACCGGGTTATAGGCTAAGTTCACTAAAAAACTTTTTTGAAAAATCAGATACAAAAACTCCTGTCAAGACTCAAGAATGTATGATACAATTGAATCAGATTTTTAATTATCTCAAAAACAGCCGTGAACGAAATTGGAATATATCCTATTTCTTGATGGCAAGTCAAAAATTGTTAAGAACAGGATTCTATGCAGAAACGAAAGAAATGCTTTCTGGAATAAGTCGACCGATTACCCTCGATCCTACAGAAGTAGATCAATTAGGTAGACGGATTTTGAAGGAGACTATTGTAAATGCCAGTTAGCGATAAGATAATTGAAGCATATACAAATGCACGAGAGTATATAGAATCAATTTATGGAGCAACTCCAGAGGATTATTCAGTTTTACTTTTTATGGATCCATCTGTTTATGAATCTGTAATATTACAAACAACACTAGCAGGAACTCCAAGATCCATAATATCCTCCAACGAATTAGAGGTTTTGAATCACTTAAAAGAAGAAGATTATGTTTCATCGGGTATCGACTTATTCTATGCATCTAAACATCCTAAAATTTTCTTTCCTTCAATGTCTCATGATTTAGATCCACAGGTATGGGAAGCAAAATTCGTTCAAGCCTTAAGCAAGGCATTAATTACAGAACAAACTAAATCTCGATTCCCACATACATTGGAAAATCTCTACGAATACGATTCAATTATTTACAATCTATTTTCTAATAATGTATATGAATTCGTAAGAGAACGAAATGCTGGCTGGATCTGGCAATATTTTCAAGATTTCACCGCTACGATAAGATTACTTAGCCTCTATAATCTAGATGATTTCTATGTACCTCCAACATCGATACGATCCGCATCCATGTTTTATAATTATCTCCTTGAAATAAAGAACATCATAAATAAGAGAGCGAAAGCAATTACCAATGCCCCATTATTTGATCTAATTCTCAATGGATTTTCTGATTTTACACTTAATGAATATCTTAAAGGAAAGGATGACAAATTTAGAGAAATCATAACGCCCAAATTAAAAGCCAACCTGGGTCAACCATTAGGTGTCGTAGGTTCAAGATTTTTACAGGCACATGCTGATACTCCATATGAAATTTTGGAAAATGCATTAGTTATGAAAAATGATCTTGATCTAGTAAAGATTTGGAATCGAAAAGAAACTAAATATGAGATAGAAATAATCAGAGAAGAGTTGTCAAATCGTTCATTAGTATGGCATAGTAGTAAAGATAGCTATTGGTCAGATCTATGGCCATTAAGGGCAAGTGCTTTTGACAAGATTGGAAATTATGTTGGTAAAATCCAACGTCGTAAATTTACTTCATTTTCAGATTTGATGCTTGACAGCCCATTAGTCACAAACCATGGAAGAGTCCAATTAAGTGACCGAGAAGTATCAGTTATGGGAATTCAGGAAGATACAGTGGGTCAAGAGCAGTTATTAATCCTAAGAAACCATTTAGAAGCGAAAAAAGACACATTTTCAACTCCCTTACCAGGATTACCAGATATTATAGTATTCAAGAAATTCGCAGGTATGCATGTTGCTTCATATTTAGGCATCGCAGATAAAACTCCAAAACGCGAATATCCTAAGAGTCCTTATGATTTACCTGTTATTGTAAGGGCAGTTCAAGTTACGAGGAGAAAAGATGCCTATAAATCTAGTGAGAGGGAAGAAAGTGGTAAAATTGATACTGCAAGTTATGAGAATTTAGAAAAATTAACTGAACCTCAGCATAGAGCTATTCGGTATTTGATTAGACAATCGGAGGTTATTCAATGATCGTAGACTCCAATCCAATATCGAAAATACTTTGGGTATGGCAAGCAAATCGCAAATTATACTCTAAAGACATCCCTACACAATATACAAGTCTCTACATCCTCGGTATTTTTGGCAAATACAAACACGTTGTAAAGATTGTTTCTTTTCTATCAAATTCCAATCAAGCACTACGAAATAAGGCTTCAGATGCTCTAAAACAAATATATACCAGATTAGACGATATTATTGAAAGAGCTGCTTTTGAAAAACTAGTTTATGGAGAATTTGAAACTTCATCTCAACTTACTCATAAGTTAGCCATTATAGAAATCATTCGGGTTTTCTCATTACAAAAAAGAGAAGAGTTTTTGGGACCATTAATTACAGAAAGCGAAAATGATCTGCAATACATAGTTGTTAGATCACTTGCAGATACTGAGAATTTTGATTTACTTGATGCAGTTCTCGATTCCGCAGATACAATAGATTTGATATTGAGAAAATCAGCCTTAAGAACATGGTATGAAGGAATAAGACTTCATGAGTTACCTGAAGTTGTAACTTATGCAGGACCAAGAATGCACTACGTTATTAGAGCAGCTTATGAATTGCAAACAGAGGGAGATTTTCTTAGGAAATTGTTGAGTAACACAAATCAAAATGATCTACCTAAACCTAAGGCATATCCTGACTTCATCATTAGATATTTCACAGAATTACTAGGAAAATGGGACTATGACCCAGATGCCTATAGAGCATTGCATGCAATACTTGTACCATCTTATTTCACCTTCGATCAATCAGAAACACTTGATGAAGATCGTCCTTTTATTATTCTATAATTTTGGAAAGCTAGATTAGATAAAAATTAAAAATAGCTAAATTTGATATATTTCAATCGTCCATGGGTCATTAGAGTTGAGTAGAAATCTTCGTGTGGGTTTGGATGCACACCTTTGGTTTTTGTTAAAGTTTTGAGATGTTCCACTAATTTCTCGATATTATCATAATCAGGATTAGTTATTGCATTTTCATATATCTCGAAAGTTGAATCAGCCATACCCAATCTTTTAACATGATCCGTCCACCATTTTAATTGAGGGACCCAAGATTTATTCAATGTGAACCAATAGCTAAAAGCAATTGTAAGTACTCTGTTTAGATTTACCCTCATGTCTATTAACCTATTTCGAATTTTACTTATTTTTGCATACCCAAATGCTATTGATAGTTGTACAAGTTGTAGCTTAACTTTGTCTTCATATTCACTTTCAGGGAAAGTAGCCAATTTTTCAACCCATCTACTAAGTTCACCTAATCGATCCCAGATAATATGTGAAAATTTGTATTGTATGTGATCAATGTCCATGGGAGAGTTGAGTTGTTGTTTGAAAATTTGATCAGAAACAAAAGCGTAATCACCAACCAATTTCTTGTTTTTACCAGCTCCCTCAAATGTATATTCTGTAAGTGTATCATAATCCAATGTATTATAATATTCATCCGTACAATATATGAAGATATCCCAATCAGCATCTGGAGCTCCAAATCCAGTGACTTTACTGCCTTGTAGGAAAAATCCAAGAATATAGTCATTATTTTTTAGAGATAATAATTTCTGTTTTACACTATCCTTTTTGATTTCAGCAATAGAATTAGGAAGGGGACTCATCAAGGTTTTATTTGAATATATATTGCAATAAATTTTTCCAAATAAACATTATTGAATGCAATAATGAAAAATTTTCCAACCAATAAAGTATTATCAGACCCTTGTGATGATTTGATGTGGCAAGTATCACAAAACGTCTCTCAAATAGCGTTAAAGGCAATTATTACGTTGATTCCACGTGTATTAATTGTGATACTTGTCGAGAAATTGCCCCTAGTGTATTTCAAGAGGCAGATGGTTACTCTATTGTAATTAAGCAACCTGAAACTGATATGGAAATACTAAATACGAGACAGGCAATATTTGCATGCCCATCCGGATCCATCGGTTCTGTTGATTATTTTGATAGAGAAAACATCAGAAAAGATTTCCCTATAAAAATTGATGATGGTGTCTACTATAATGGATTTAATTCACCTAAGTCATATGGGGCTAAGAGTTACTTCATACAGCATGAAAAGGGGAATTGGTTAATCGATTCACCCAAATATTCAAAATTATTAATTGATAAATTTGATAAAATGGGTGGATTGAAATATATTTTCCTTACCCATAGAGACGATGTGGCAAATGCTGATAAGTTTGCAAAGAAATTTGGTGCCAAGAGAATAATTCACTATTATGATCGATCAGCCCAAAGTGAGGCAGAAATATTGGTGAAGGGTTTCGATACTGTTGAGATGGAAGATAATTTTTTAATTATTCCAACACCAGGTCATACAAGAGGCCATATGGTCCTGCTTTATGATAATAAGTTTCTCTTCTCAGGAGATCATCTGTATTGGAGATCGGATATAAATTCACTAAGAGCCTCTCGCAGTTATTGTTGGTATAATTGGAAGGATCAAGTAAAATCCATGGAAAAGCTAAAAGACTACACATTTAGCTGGATTTTACCTGGACATGGACACCGCATCCATTATCCCGATGACAAAATGAAATCGATATTTGCTGAATTTTATGATAAGATGAGCCATCCATCATATTGGTAATAGTGATAAAATCAGAGGGGTGCTATGAGTTGGAAACGAACAAACCCAGAAGGAAGATTACAACCCCTCTTATCGATTTTAGATAAATCAGAATCATCTGAATTATGGATTGATATTGGATCAGGGGATGGTTTATTCTCCCGAATTCTTGAGAATATATTTCCTCAAATAACAGTCATACAATGTGATATTACAGATTATGCAAATTATGGACAACTTGGGATTCGATCCTTCATTCAACAATTGGGTATTCGGCCAAAGTCAGTGAACGGAATACTTTGTTCACAAGTAATTCATTATTTGGATTACTCACAACAAGAAAAAGTGCTGAATGAACTTAACAGATATCTTGTCCAAGATGGGGTCCTCCTAATCATTGAGTATACGCTTAAACGAAGTTATTCTTGGATACCTTTTCCGTTATCACAAGTGGATGTAATGAGATATGCCGAAAGTAGTAATATTTGGGAGTTCATAGCATCCAAGTCCATCAGTGATGGTAATAGACCAAAACATTCCTCATTACTCCGAAAACGCTAGTACAGCAGTTTCAAGTTGAACATGAACAAACCACAAATATTCGAATCTTCTAGTTGAACTATCCACTTTCGGTGGATACAGTAAAATATTTAGTTTCAAATCGGTAGCAATCAGTTAGTCGTTTTTCGTCACATTGTGTGATTAGAAATGGTTTAAATCGTATTTTGACCCTTATTAATTAATGAAAATTCAGAATCGATTAGTCCTAGTTGGATTAATTGCGATATTATTTATTAACAATTCACCGATATCACCAACACAAGCTGTAACTGATCCTACAGCCCCTGTATTTTCATCGGTTTCTTTTGACAGAAGCCTTGCAAATGTTGGAGATATCGTTACTGTAACAATAGTTGCAGATGATCCAGAATCAGGAGTAGCATACTGCTATTCTTACATTTATGGTCCATCTAGTGAATATCTTACAAGTGTGTATATGTCGTATAATTCAACTACTGGTGTTTGTACTGGAACATTTGAAGTGGACCAATATTGGTCTTCCCTTGCCTATGTTTATTATATTGAACTTGCAAATAATGAGAACAATTATAGTTATTTTTATGATGGGACAGCTTATGCCTCTCCAGTAGTGAATTTTGGCAATACAACCCCAGATTACACGGGACCAGTTTTGCAATCGGTGGCTTTTAACACTCCCGCAGCATATGCTGGGGATCTAGTTACCGTAATTGTTGGAGCTAGTGATCCTGAATCGAGTATATCATATTGTTACGCAAACATCTATGATGAGGTTAATAATTATATTGCAGGAGTGTATTTGTATTATAATGCCTCTACAGGATTATGCACTGGTGATTTCGAAGTAGATCAGTTCTGGTTGTCCTCGGCACATATTGGATATATAGAATTAAACAATAACGCAGGAAATTATTCGCAATTTGATGATGGTACTGCATATATTTCTCCTGTTGTGAATTTCCTTAATACAACACCAGATTATAGCGGTGCATTATTAGACTCAGTTTGGCTTGAATCAACTTATCTTTATGTAGGAGAGGATCTTACAGTTTCAGCCTATGTTAATGATCCGGAGTCAGGGATTGATTATTGTTATGGTAATATATATGGAACTTCAGGATATGTAACCAGCTTCTATATGAATTATGATCCCGTTACTGGTTCTTGTAGTGGGAGTACAACTGTTGATGAATTTTGGCCTTCATCAGTATATCTATATTATTTAGAAATCAGAAACAATGCCCATAATTCCACATATTTCTATCATGGAACAGATTTTACTTCATCCAATGCAACAATAGATTACACAGATATCTTTGCCCCCGAAATTTATTCTGAATTTGACTATAATTACGAATTTCAGGGAGACAATTGGATTAATGTAGATAGCAATGAAGCAGGTTATGGTTATGTTTACCTTGATGGAATGTTAATTGCATCTTTAACTTTTGCAAGTCCAGACTCATTTTGGTTCAATACAACTAATTTTGTAGATGGTGAACACAATCTAACTATTTGGGTTTCTGATTATTCTGGGAACTTTGCAGAATATTATTACACAATTAATATTCGTAATGCTGAGACCTATTTCGAGACATTCTGGTACACTTACGATAATAATAACAATGGAATGGAAGATTCTGTCAATCTTGATATTCGAATTGATTATTCATTTAATTATTGGACCTATGTTGAGGTTGTATTTACTATCGAAAGATGGGATCCTGTTAATGGGAATTATTATTACTATAATGAATTCTCTGAAGGAAGAGATCTCATCAATGATGGTGTTGATTGGTTTTATTTTTATTTTGATACCTTTGAAGAAGGAGATTATCGATTTACTGTTGACCATTATGTTGACTTTGAATATCAAGCAAATTATTATACTGAGTTTTATTTATATTTAGACAGTCAATATTCTTCAGAATTTCAATTGGATCTATTTGCAGATGAAGATGATAGAGATGGAAACGGTCAACCCGATCATATCCAATTTGTATTTATGGTCAATTTTCAAAACCTCCAACCTACTGATGTAGAAATTAAAGGACAAGTAATGTACAATGGGCAAGAATTTCCTGTGCACTCTGATAGTTTCTACCTTGAAGGATGGGGAGATCATGAGTCTGCCTTCGAGTTTCAAGCAGAAGAAGATGCTGAATACTATTTTGTATTTGAAATATTTGTTAATGGTGATTACCGAGAAACAAAAGATTTCAATTGGGATGGTCATCGTTTTGATCCAGAAACCAATTCTAACCCAACCAGCAATGATGGTGGAGATGATGAAAGTTCTGCGGCTCCTGAATTACCAGTGCCTGCAGGTAGCTTCTATCTATTCATTTTTGCCATTTTCTCAAGCACAGTTGTATTACGAAGAAAACAAAACTAGATAATCTGCAAAATTAAAATTTCAAATAATCATACCTAATTAAATTTCAATATATTTTTTCACATTGATTATTTTATTTCGCGCTATGAGTTTAATCCATTTTGATTATTATTACTTAATATTTTAATAAAATCGATTCACATGTAACATGTGATTAGTAGGATAGGATATAGGTTTAGTCGAATTCTTATCTTGAGTTTGTTAACCACCACATTTATTGCTCCTTATGATGTCACTGAGGCAAAAAACAACGATTTAGTCATACAATCAACAAGTTTTAGCTTCACAAGTAATTATACTTTATACGATATTAATGACAAAGGGCTAAATGATACTTTGGAATTGACGATCATTATTAATTGGGTACAAAATTTTACTCATGATATTCGAATTTTAATCAATTTCAATGAAAGATCACCGGACAATACCTATATAGATCATATATTAGATTTTCACAATTCCAATGAACCGAACACAGTGTCGCTGAATTATCGATGGTTTTCCAATAACACTGGAGAATATTAGTAAAAATCTCTTTATTTCAAGTCGGGGTTCCAGAACAATTTGAGTCATTTGTGTGGAGATCAGCGGATAAACTTCAAATTCAGCAAAATATATTTTTTGATTATGAATTTTTATGGAATAAAAATGAGACTAAGAGGAGTTTTGATGTATATAATTTGGAATTAACCCTAGAATGGCAGAATATATCGTTTGTAAATACCGTGGAGATAAATATTTATGAATTTATTATCCCGAGTAATCGATATTTATTGGATAGATCAACTACACAACAACTTTCTGTATTTGGAAACGGGTTCTCAAATTATAATTTTAATGGAACCAGAAATTCAGAAACTGACAAACTTGTACAAATAGAGATTACGTCGCAAGATTTCGAACCACTCGAATCACAGTTTATATGGGAATTAAACCCGTCTACATTCACGGTTATTATCACAAATATTCTCACTAATACCACAATTGAACCAATCAGTGAAAAAACCGAAACGAGCAAATCTTTCTTTACCCAAACAATCTATTTTTCTCTAGTAGTATTAGTTTTGATACTCATAACGATAATTCTAAGAAGACGAAAGTAAAATGAGTATAATGACTAATATCACAAATTACTAAATGTTTCTCTGATATGATCAATCAAATCAGTGCGGTACTTTTCAAATGCATTAGAATCCGATTGAAATTCAATAATCTGTTTATAGCATTTCTCAAAACCCAATTTTATTTCGGAATTTATTTCTTGACTTTTGTTTAGATTGTTGAAGGGTAACTTTGCAAATTGAGCTAACGTTTGAATATTTAAATCAATAGGCGTATTGAATAAGAGTTCAAAAGGTTCCTCAAATTTTGAAATCGGTAATCGTCTAAAGATCCCACCCCCGTTGTTATTGATGACCAAGATTGTGAGATTAATATCTAAATTTTTTATGTTATGTAAACCTTGTATATCCTGAAATAGAGCCAAATCCCCAATAATAAGCAGTGTTGGGCGTTTTGTAATATACGCGATTCCTGATGTGGTAGACACAATGCCATCGATCCCACTGGCTCCCCGATTACCAAATATGTGAATATTGTTTTTTGAATTGAACCCGAATTCATCAACGTATCTAATGGATAAGCTATTTGATAAGAAAAGGTTAAACTCTAAATTAAGATTAGACAAAACCCTCGAGATGATATTCGCTTCGAATCCATCCTCTAATCTATTTTCAATAACATCCATCACATGTTTATTCATTTTGACCATTGAAGACGACCAAGACACATCACTTGTGGGTTTAGATATATTCAACAGTAAATATTCAATCAATTTGATTGGATCAGTTTGTACTCGAGTATCATTTGGACGGATTGGTTTATTCCATCGAAGTGTAGGTGTGATTTGTATTTTTTCGGTGAAATTTAGATTATTGATATATCCTTCAATTGCAGATGAGATAGGATTCCAGCCAAAATGTAGGATTAAATCAGGCTCTTCAATTGATTTTATGATGCCTGAAGATATCATATAATTGAAGCTTTGAAGGGATTGGCTTGGTTTCAAAGTTGAAAACCTGATTCCAGAAAGGACATCCATGAACAAAGGTACTTCGAGATGATTTGTGAGATCAACAATTTTTGACGCTAAAACCTCATCGCCTTCTAAAGGCCCACAAATGACAATGATTCGTTTCGCTTGCTGAATTGTTAGTAGTAAGGATTCAATAATATCATTCTCACTAAAAGTATCTATTTGGTTGGTTAAATCAAGATATCTATCTTCAGAGAGTTTTGTAAGTTCCGATGATTTCACTATCTTGATTATTTTGTTAATATCGGATTGATTCTTTGGTTCAAGAGGCTTTGAAAATGGAAAATTAATGTGAACAGGTCCGTTTTCTGATTTTGAAGTAGCAACTGTATAAGCTTCAAAAACAATGTTCCGTATATTATCGCACTCAATCTGGGTTTGTATCTTACCAAGATTTCCTAGATTTTGAGGTGGGACATCAGTAAAGTATCGAACTTTGTTTCCATACAGGTTTATTTGATCAATTGTTTGATTTGTACCACTATTACGGAGTTCTGAAGGCCTGTCTGCAGTTACAACAATAAGTGGAATATTACTTTTATCAGCTTCAATAATGGCTGGGAAATAATTTGCTGTTGCAGTTCCAGAGGTACATACAAGAACTGAAGGGGTCATAGTTCCTTTTGCAATACCCAAAGCAAAGAAGGCAGAGCTTCTCTCATCAACATTGATGTGTAAATTGAAACCACCGTGATGATAAAAAGCTAATACAAGTGGGGTTGATCTGGATCCAGGAGAAATGCATACATCTCTAATTCCAGCTTTATGAAGTTCATCTGCAAATATTAATGACCATACGAGATTAAGTGAACCATAATCTTCAGGAAGTATTTCTACCAGCTCCTATTGCTCGTAACATAGGGTGAAATTTAATGCCTATTTCATTCCACTCTGATTCTGCATCTGAATTCTTCACGATTCCAGCACCTGCATAAATATGAGCTGTTTTATTTTGAATTAATGAAGATCTTATTGCAACTGCAATTCGGCCATTATCTTGACTATCCAGCCAGCCAATTGAACCTGCGTACCAGCCACGATACATCTTTTCCAACTCAGGTATGAGTTCTAATGCATATTCGGAGGGCACACCTGCTACTGCAGCGGTTGGATGGAGATTATTCATTAAATCTGTAAATCTAAATTCACCTTTTGCTGTGATAGTTGTCTTGAGGTGTTGAATATTTTTTAATTTATGAATTGTGGGTCTTTCTGAGATTACTGCAGTGATCCCGATTTTGGATAATTTTTCACTTATCTGATTGACAACAAATTGGTGTTCTTCATTGTCTTTTTTACTTTGTAATAAATCAAGTTCATATCTTATATCCTCAGCCTCTACAATCCCCCTTGGTCTTGACCCTGCCAATGCTACTGTCTCAAGATTTGAATTTACTTTGCTAATTAATAATTCAGGGGTTGCTCCAAGAAATATATTATGAGGTTCTGGTTCAAATAGGAATATATAGGCGTTTGAAAAATTTTGGTGAAGATAATAAAGACTCTTGATTATATTCAGAGAAGCTGTGAGCTCGAGTTTTCTTGAATTTGCCAATACCAGTTTATCCAATTTACGCTTTTCAATCAGATCTTTAATACTATCAATATTTTTTTCCCAATTTTCGTAGCTTGTATGAGATGTGTTTTTACGGACAGTGACAGCTTTTTGTTTTTGTTTACTTCCAATAATATCAGTAATGACTTTGAAAAAATTATTCTTAAAAGCTTGAATTTTGGATTTTAAAGTTGGCAATGAGTCCTGTGTTACATTAAGATTAAAACTCACTAACCATATGTCGTCAATTTTTTCTATCACTATTCGAGGTATATAGAAATAAAAGGAAGAAAATGATTTCCAAGCAGACCTCTGTTTTTTAGATCCTGATTCATCAAATGAGAGACCACCGAATACTTTTAGGGCTTTTTGTTGAGAAAAATTTGATATATGGATCTTTCCTAAACTGGACATAAAATCATCCAAGCCTTCATAATTATGATTATCTGTTTTAAATTCTCTAATCTGTCCAAAAGATAAGATGGAGCCATCATGTGGATTTGACCAATACATTCTCGGATAGGTTGTAAATGAATTGAATAGTTCAATCCCTTCTGTTTCTATATCAAAACCCACCAATTCAGTATAATAAGAGATAAGCTGAATTTCATTACCTTGAGAATACTTATCTTTTATCTTAGATATGAAATCCTCAAGTGTTTGCATCTGATTTTGATCTATTAGTTGGCAAAATTAAGTTTGTTATCTGTTGTCAGACTTACTAATAGATTATACTTGTGAAAATAGTTGTTGAGTTATTTTACTGTCAATATCGTTTGGTATGTTTTCAAAGAAGCTTAGGGCATAAGTCAAATTGTGCTTCGCTTTCTTTACATCTCCCAGTTTTAAATATAAAGACCCTAGGAAACGATAGGCTTTTCCAACAAACTGATTATTACCTATTTCATGCCATATTTTTAATGAGTTATTATAATTTTCAAGAGCTGATGGATATTCTCTTAACGCTTCATAATACCGACCTAAGCTATTATAGGAGGCTGCAATACCAGGTTTGAAATCGTAGTGTATCCTCATGTTCATTGATTCATTAAAGTTGATTAGGGCATTTTCAAAATCACCCATTGATAAATAGGTATTACCTATATTATTCAAAGAATAACTAATGGCATTTGGTTCTTTTGCGGTTATTCTTAATTTCAAACCTTGGTTAAAATGGAGCAAAGCCCAATCCAATTGATCCCTTGTCCAATAAATCAAACCATGGATATTATACAAATTAGCCAAATTTGTAGATACATCTTTGTTTGTTTTTTTATTACGAGCTAAATCATATCCTTCATTAATAAGGGTTAAACAACCTTTGTAATCAGCAATTCTCCATTTTCCATAGGCAATGGCCGTAATTGCACTGATTTGTAAATTTACATCTTTACTCTTTTTAGCTTTAACTAATGATTGCTCTGCGATAGTAATTGCTTCATTAAAATGACCTGTAAGTTCTTTGATTCTACTTTTAAGAATACTATATTCAATATCGCTTGGGCTGGAATCGATAATTTGAATAGCACGATCATAATTTCCATGAGAAATTAGATCTTTTATCAAAGATTGAGTCAATCAATTACCATGTTGTTTACTATTTTTATAATGCTTAGTCGTTGAAATGGGAATATTTCTGTGTTATCAAATAATAATATTCAAGTAAACATTGATGTTAATGGATATGTGACTGCATCCGATCCTAGATATGTAGAATTAGTCAGAAAGGATTTTCACATCTTATCTAAATCATATGACTTGATTAACAATTTCATGAGTTTGGGTGTTGATAGGCAATTTAGACACATAGCAATTAAAAATACTTATCCCGAGAAGGAAATATTGGGAAATCTTACAACATGGTTGGATTTAGGGACAGGTACTGGTCACTTGGCAAATGAATTGCATAAACAAAAACCTGGTGTATTTGTCATAGGACTGGATATATCTGATTCAATGTTAAGATTTGCAATGGAAAGAGAAATGTATACTGATGGTTGTATGAATTTTATCCTTGCTGATGTGGCAAAAACACCTTTCAGAAAGGAGAGTTATTCTGGTGCATTTTCAGGTTTCGTCGGTAGACACTTTAGGGATTATCCTAAGACCTTGAAAGAACATCATCGCATAATTCAACGTAAAGGAAGGATTATGATGTTAGAAATGGGAAGAAATGCCACACCCCTCTCGTTCATCGTAGATTTATACGTAGGTAAAATAATGAGTACTTTTGGTAAGTTAGCGGCATATGTTATTACTAAAGGAAATGCTCCATTTAGATTACTTGAAAATACCTATAATTCTTTTCACTCACCCGAAAAATTGGAAGAATATTATAATGGTGCTGGTTTCAAAGCACGCTATAAATTAGTTCTATTGGGGAGTATTGTTATCGTCCTAGCGTATCGTCCCTAGAGAGGGTGTAATTTGTGGAACCTTGGGTACATCAACAAATCAAAAATGCAAATCTGATAGATTTACAAACTATCAATAAAGATAATCAGATATTCAGCGTTCCATGTTTGATAAACTATGAGAAAGGGATTTTATTTCTTCATCCACTTAGAAGTTATGATCAAAGCTATATCAATGTAAACCACAATGAGAAAGCCAGTATACATATTCAAGACCATAATCGAACACTTAATCCAACTATTTTGCTCAAAGGGAAATTAAATACAACAACTTTCAATGAGAAGTGGAATTTGCTTCGACGATATTGGATTAATATTTTCCCCTTTTTGCAGACATATTTTGATCTTCAAGAACGTTATGTTCATCCAGGCATGGATCAAGCGTTACTATCCTTTAAGCCATCACAAATAATTGCATGGGAAAATTTTGGTACTGAACCGATAAAAATCGATATGGAGATCTTATAAAATGGAGTACGAAGATTTCACTGAAAGTAACCTCCTAATTTTGGACAATGACGGATTTCCAACTAATTTGACAGTTAAATTGATGTTTGAAGAGGATAAAATCATATTGAGTTTAATAAAAGGTATAAATTTTACTGAAAATCAAAAATGCAAACTACAATTAAGAATTGCTGATCGCGAACAATTATTCTTTCGAACTAAGTTAATCGATGGGAAAATACAGAAAATAAAGGATACAAACCAATATAAATTCATAATTGAAGATGAAAGTCAAGAGATAATTGATACTCAATACAATTTAATCTCTCAACTAGTTTCGACTTTACCAGAAGGTAAGCAACCAATCCAAGAATTTAATCAAAGATTATTAAATGAAATCTTAACTGAAGAAAATCAAGGGTTACTGACTGTTAATATTGCAAACAACACCCATATTTATCGTATCAGATGTGTTCCAAGTTCTGGGAGTCTTAAATTTGAAACTGAACATGGAAGTAAACTAAGCTCTATTATGCAATATACGACTCAGGGCTCAATAGTATTTGATAAGAAAGAAAAAGCGTTAAATGAAATATCAATGAATGGGGAAATCAAACTTGCAATTAGAACAAAAAACACAGAAATCTTCAATTTTACCCCAAGGACTATGATTTATGGTCAACAATCAAATATGGAGACACTTCAAATTGAAAATAAAACTTCATTCTTAATGGCTTCTATCGCTAGAAATTTACTAGTTAAAACGAAATATTGGTATAATCTACTGAGGTTACCATTAATACTATTCTCTTTAATTCCTTTGCTTGTAGGTTCGGTACTCGCAGATACTAAATCTAGCAATTTAAATTTTCAATTTTTGTTTCTAGAGATAATTGCCATTGTTTTCTTCCAAAGTGCAGCTAATTTATTAAATGATTACTTTGATCATAAGAGTGATTCAGATGAATATGCGGTCATTCACTCTAAACTTAATGCAGGTTCACGCTTCTTGCAATTACGATTAATTAACGAAGACCAAATCAAAATTTACAGCCTTCTCTCTCTGTTATTTGGTGTGATTCTAGGTGTTTACATTAATTATCGTGTTGGAGGTATTGATGTTCTGATAATCGGAATAATAGGTGCCTTGATCATCTTATTTTATAGTTTACCACCGTTAAAATTATCATATAGATGGTATGGAGACATCGCATTTGCTTTTACCATCTTCCCATTAATTCTGATTGGATCCAGTTTTGTACAAGAACAAAGATACAATAATTTACTCGAAATCTCAGTAATTGGGTTAACTATGGCTTCATTTGTTACTGCGATTCTATTTGTTGGGAATATTATGTCATATGATGCAGAAAAAGCTGCACAAAAAACAACATTCACTGTAAAATTTGGAAAGAAGCATACTATTACAACAATGATCGTATTTCTATTTTTACACTATCTAGTAGAATTCATCTTATTTGCATATAACGGTGAATTTATATTATTAATCCCCATCATTGGATCGAGTATTTTAGCATTTTACGCCTTGAAATTATTAAAGGAGAATGTCAATAATATCGTTATTCAAGAAAGGAGCTATCGAACAATTGTATATGCCTTTTTATTGAATTACATCCCCATAGTGGTATTATTATCTATTTAGACATTTCTAGATTGGGCAATTATAACTTAAAATTCAGAATACTAAGAATATACCCCCAATATAAGGGTGTATCGGCAAATTCATTGCAAGTATTTATAAGCGTGGCTGACAGTATATCTAGACAAGGGTAAGCTATTTGCCCTTTTGAAACTATTCGCTCGAATTAAGGGTGTTCATTTATGGCTGCAATCGTTAATTGGGATACAATATTAGTG
>JAAFKL010000184.1 GCA_021399405.1 Candidatus Heimdallarchaeota archaeon
CTTTATCACCATCTAAAATCTCTTAATAGAATAATTTATCAGAACGGTCAAAATCATTACAAACTCAATGAAGAGGGTCAGGAATTAACAGCATGGTTTCTCAAAAGCGATACGGGTACTGTTACGGTGAAAAAAATTAATAGCTTCACCATTTTTATCAATCCTATTTTTAATAAACTAGATAAAAACTTCAGAGTATCAATTATTGTTAGTTTTCTACTGACACTATTCGGTTTTTATTATGCAGATAGATCGAATTTAATTGTACTTGGTCCTCTGATTGTTCAGAATACTGATAAATACAATGTTGCAATAAATATCCTCTCCTTGTTTTTCATATTGACAATTATTGGTCTTGCAAGTTATCTCATTAACCGGAAAATGGATTTCCGACAAATCATCGCAGGTACCTTATACTCATTGATACCAACATATTTCACCATTATAATCCTGAGTATACTTTCTGTGGAGCTAAATACTCAATTCTGGAGATTTATCAGTATTATTCTTCAGTTGCTCTACCTTGTGATTAGTACTGCTTCTTTGATAAGAAACGGAATGAGAATTGAGAGGAGCATAATTATCCATTTAATTATACTCTATATTTTGATGTTTGTAAGCTATCAGTTCATTTAGAGTTTGGTATAAAATCCTATAATAATTGTTTTAATGTATAATTGGTTGTCTTAATACCGTTTTCAATTTTTCTGGAGCTGCTTTTCTGGGGTCTCCTAGATATATCTCATGGTGCTTTCCATGAAGCTCATAACCCTTGTCCCTTGCATACTTGTGCATCTTCTCTATATTGTCTCCCTCGCTGTCGTAAGATCCGATATGCATCAGTTGAACCACCTTTCCCTCAATATAATTTTTCAAGTAAATCTGATCAAGTGATTTGGGATTTTTGCCATCTTTGGTTATCTGTATACTCCTCTTTACCTGATCATCAGTTACAAAATCAGGTATTCTAATCATCATAGTCCATTTCCATTTACTCTTATCAGACGACCAGAGTTTCATGTCATCCATATACCACAATCCCTCAAGTGGTGGTACAACATAATCTTTTCCTGGATTTTCCTTTTTGACTATCTTCATCTTGAGCGCATAAGAAACTGCGTAGAGTGCCTCTAGTGCTAATTTATATACTACCGCGGTATTGGGATCTCCCTTGCCATCAATCATGAAGAAATGCATATCTGGGACCTCAATGATTTGAGGATCTTCTTTCGGTCTGTAGAGGACTGGGAAATCCTTTTTGTAATCAATTTTCGTACCCATTCTTAAGCCCCCTTTCTGACGGGTATATGAATTTCTGTCATCAGCTCTTCTTCATCTACTGTATTGGGGTCATTCAGATAAATCTCTCTTGAGTGACCAACTATAGAGAATTTATTTTCGTTAATGTATGTGAAGGCCTTGGTATAAGCGATTCCAACATCCTCATATGTACCAGTGTAGATCAAAGAAACCATATCATGACCAAGCAAGTTTTTTACTTCATACTCATCACTATCTAGTGTGATCCTTCCTGTTATTGGAATGGCAACCTCGATATCTGCATCTTTCTCCTTGTATTCATCATCATGTGAGATGAACATTATTGGCCCATTTATCCTGGCCATCTCAACATTAGACTCTGTTTTTTGAATCACCCCTATTAATTCATTGATCAACATTCCTATGGTACTCTGATAGCTACCATGTTCTCTTTTACTAATTACTCTCAGTTTAGGTATTTTCTTAATAATTGGTTCTGTACACTTCATGTATAATAATTCCATTGGGTTTGTGCTGCTCATTATTTCTTCTAACTTTTTTAATCTGTGAATTTCCAATCGAATATCATTCAATTTTCTGGAAAATATCCCGTTCAATAAGTCCATTTGTAAGTCTTGAGCAGCTTGAAGTATGCTAATTATATCTTGTAATCCAAAACCAATGGTAACAAGCATTTTTATCTTAATACCTATCTCTATCTGATTAATAGTGTAGTACCTGTAACCAGTGTATTTATCCCTGATGCTGGGTATAAGCAAACCCTTCTGCTCATATATTCTCAGGGCTCTTGATGTCAATCTAGTTATCTGACTGAATTTACCAATAGTTATCTCAGTCGACATACTTCAAGTTATTCTTATGTATTAATGAATTTAAACTACAATTGTCGTACCCGAGTAAAACTTTGTTAAATTATTATCTTGATGTCGGCTAACATAGAAGGAGTCTCCTTTATGGGATTGCCACTGATATTCACCCAGACCATCTTATTCCACATAATTTTTTCTGGAACACTTATTTGCTCTATATTATTTTTTGACAGATCTAAAGTTGTTAAATTCTGCATTTTAAAGATAAAC
>JAAFKL010000185.1 GCA_021399405.1 Candidatus Heimdallarchaeota archaeon
ATTACTGAAAAAATGGTTGATATGATAAGGGTTGCAATGATCTGATGACCCAAATCTGGCTCCCCTGCAGATACAAATATGTCATTAGCTATTGCCACAAGGCCTATAGTTACACCTCCCTGTGCTAAAAGTCCCAAACCCAAATTTTTCTGAAGTACCGGGTCCGCATCCACATATCTAGTCCCTCCATATGCTCCTGCAATCTTACCGACCGATCTGGCTAGTAAATACACCAACGCTAATGCTGGAAATGGGCTGAAGTCATCAAATACAACACGTGTACCTACTAATACGAAAAATAACATCACAATCGGACTCATCACCACTTCCATTAAATCGCTCATTCTGGCATAATTATCACTTAGGCGGTTTGTAGACACAATTCCAACAACCATACATGCGGTTATAACCGATGTTTCCATATAATGAGCTGCACCCATTACCAATATCAAGATTGCCAGGGCTAATTCCATCATCTCAAGCTCATCTTCCATCCTTTCTAGGATCATCTCTAACCCAAACCCTACAACAATCCCTAAAACCACAGCTATACCCACTTCCCGAAGGAATCCCTCAACAATATTGATAATTGTTGCTGATCCACCTAAACTCACCTCTAGGTAGACCAGAACGGCCTCTACAACAGTAATTGCAATGACATCATCAAAGGCCAGGATCCATTGAATTCTGGTTGTTAACGGTCCTGCAGCCTTTTTCTTACGCAATATCTCAATAGTTGCTGCTGGAGCTGTCGCGGTTGCCAATCCTGCCAGAACAATAGCAATTGTCAAGCTTCCTTCAAATAATAGAACAGCAAAAAACACCAGTACAAAGGCCGCTCCTGCCTCTGCCAGTAAAACGATCACAATAAATCGAGGGTGCTCTTTGAGCAGGCTAAATTTGAGCTCTGTACCGATTTTAAAGCCAATTAGACCCAACGCCAGGGTTTCTACTAGCAAAAACCACTCACTCAACTCATCTTCAACCGAAACCTCCCGCAATAGTGTATTTGCTATTACAAACCCTGTAATCAGGTAAACCACGATATGAGGGACATTATATTGTTTGAAAAACAGGGAGGCCAGGTACCCTAATGACAAGAAGATCCCAAGAAGTAAAATCGGTTCAAACAGAAGGAAATGAGCCACAAATGGCATGAATACCCTATATAATTGAATATATCGGTTACCAAGAGACTGTATTTCAGACTGTGAAGCAAATTTAATCTCTGTATGCCATTTTCAGTGAATTGCTAAAATAAGTATACTAATCTGAAAATTATAACAATAATTAGCTCTTCAAGCTGTAATAAAGCATATATCATTGTTTCTGATAATAAATTGCGTTTAACATAGTCCTTCAACCCTCAAAATTTATCAATAATACGGCTCGGTGGGTTCAGAACTCTCTAATCGGTGTAATTTAACCATTATACCAAATTGATGTCGCGCCTATGTAAATTCTAACATCCAAGGGTCGTATTGCTGATTTATAAGGTTGGTATACTGTGATCCAATGAAACCTTCTAATCATGTACTCTGGGTTCTCGGAGTCCATGAAGGATCTCATAGGCTTCATTTTCCAATGGGATAACTGAATGCTCCAATCGTTGTGGTATTTTGCTTTTTCCACCTTCTCCGCTCCGATCTACAGCCATTGTGGTGGTTATAGACCCCAAGGCTTCAGAAAATATTGTTGAAATCACAACCGCTGTTATTATCTTACTTCCCAGATCTGGCTCCCCTCCGGCAATTAGTATATCATTGGCAATTGCCACCAACCCCAAAGCGACTCCTCCCTGGGCTAGCAGTCCTAAACCCAGATTTTTCTGAAGTACAGGGTCTGCACCCACTAATTTAGTTCCTCCAAAAGCTCCTGCCACCTTCCCAACTGATCTGGCGAGCAAATAAACCAAGGCTAAAACTGGAAAAGGGTTAAAATCATCGAAAACTACTCGTGTACCTACTAAAACGAAAAATAACATCACAATCGGACTCATCACCACTTCCAGTAAATCGCTCATCTTGACATAATTTTCTCCTAGACGGTTTGTAGCCACAATTCCTACCATCATACATGCACTAATAACTGAGGTGTCTAAGTAATGGGCCGCTCCCATTACAAAAATTAGGGTTGCTAATGATAATTCCATCATTTCAAGCTCATCATCCATTCTCTCCACTATTTCGTCCATGATGAATCCTGCTACACTGCCTAGTACGACTGCAAGCCCAACTTCATGCAAGAAACCGGTAAAAATGTTTAATACGGTGGCTGTGCCTCCAAGCGATACCTCCAGATAGACCAAAATTGCCTCTACAATCACGATTGCAATTACATCATCAAAAGCCAGGATCCATTGAATTCTACTGGTTAAGGGTCCTGCAGCTTTTTTCTTTCTCAAGATCTCAATGGTCGCAGCAGGGGCTGTAGCCGTTGCTAACCCGGCTAGAACGATAGCTACAAGGAAACTCCCATCAAAGAACAATACTGCAAAAAACACTAGTATGAAGGCTGCTCCGGCCTCTGCAAACAGAACAACTATTATGAACTTCGGATGCTGTTTTAGTAAACTAAATTTGAGCTCCGTACCGATTTTAAAGCCAATTAGACCCAATGCCAGGGTTTCTACCAATAAAAACCATTCATCAAGCTCTTCCTCGACTACAACTGATTTTAGAAGGGTATTTGCAATAACGAACCCTGTAATCAGATAAACAACGATATGGGGTACCCCGTACCGCTTGAGAAAGAGGGATGCAAGATAACCTATGATCAGGAAAGTTCCCAGAAGCAGGATTGGTTCATTCAGCAAAGCATGAGCCATTGATCGTATCGATTTTTGTGGCTAATTTAATATATCGGTTTAGCTAAGCTGTTAATTCGGATTTAGAGACGATATAAACAAATAATTGCTCGTATTCACTCGGATTTGAAGCTAATGATCTGAAATACTACAATTATTCAACGACTAATTATATATATAATTTATTGGTATACTTATCGACGTATTTCTATACAAAAATGGGATTAGTTTCGGGAATCTTTGGGTTTAATCGAAAGTATTAACCCTTGAAAGAGTAGAATTCATGGTATTTTGCACCATTCATACCTGGAAAAACAGCAAGGAAAAAAGTCATACGGGGTGTTTTTCAGGTCAACAACAGTCATTTGCACCCTCTTTAAATAAGAATACTTTCGGTTACCTCTCTAGAGATAAGGAGTCAGGTTGGATTAGAACGCGATAATACGAGGTTTTTGACTTAAACACTACACATTTGCTCAATACTCGTGCAAATATTGACATGAATCGAATCCATACGGGGGATTTTTTGACCATACCTCGTATTTTTGCACTATATAGTTTTTTTTGTATTTGATCACAATAAACCAATGCTGTACCACCAATCCGAGTGAACCCGTATAGTAGTTCAATATTATATTATCCAACAAACGGCACTAGATCCAAAGCAATTGAGGTCATACTTGTAGAATTTGAAATTTATTATCAGTTGCAACTGAACATATTGTTGCTCTAGACATAATCAACTAACACCAATTATACGCAATTCATCGCACCAAATGAAGCACCTTTTCTGGTATCTTTTATTATTAATCAATATAATCTTGCAATATAATTAGATTATTTTCTATTAGAAAAGGTAAATTCCATGTTTAAAGGCAATAAGATCACTTTTTATAGGGAAAAAACAATAATAAGTCACGGTTTCTCGTAAAATGGGTCTACAATGGTTCATTTCGCGGAATAAATTGGCAGTCAAAGGAGGGTCCTTATAGTGGGTGTACGTTCTCTCCTGCCAATCCTTTTTTCATAAATTCTTCTGTAACAAATAATTATACAAAGATTATGTCATGATCATTGAAATCTATAGTCAACAATAAGCAAAAAGGAGTATATTAGAATACACTGGACTATAGATGTTTGATAGATCTTTAGCCAGGTGTAATGGATTAGTTTGTATATACATTGCGCACACTGTGTACAGACCGTTAGGATTTGTATATATCAGGGGGTACTTCTTTTAAAACTATGCTGATTCAATTACATATGAATATGGGTAACCAGGGCTACTGAAGTAATACTTTTTTGAGACAAATAAATGGCCTAAGGGCTATAGATGGTGTGGTGTGATTTTCTTACATTATTAGAAGATATAGTTGAAATAACTAAGTAGAGGCTGTAACAATCAAGAAATTAACTGATCTTCAATCATAATCCTGAAAGGAACCACCCTATGTTGAAATAATGAAGTGTGCTTAAAGTTAATATGGTATTAAACGAATAAAGAGCCATTGAGGTAATTGATTTAAACATAAACTATATGAAACAATAAATATAAGATCAAAATAAACATTAATAACAATAATAATCAATAGATTAATAACTAAATTGAAAGGTTAAGTATAATGATAAAACAAATCATATTTGTGTATTAATTAATGATAATAATGATAAATCATATGTGTGATTAAAATCAATTTAAATATATTTGCGTTATTTATGAAGTATTAATTCAATCGATGAGTTGTTTTATGTTCCATATATTAAAAAATGTGTTGTGATACCCAAATATCACGAATAATATAAGCAAAAATCAGTTCATGATAATAAAATATTAAATTAAAGTATAAAATGAAATAAAGAATTAGCACCTATCAGTGATTATAAAACCTATAAATAACGTAAAATATACAATTTAAAACTAATAATTTAATGATCTATAATCCAAATCTGACTAAATGTAACATAAATAAAAAATTGAATAACCTATAGTGAACGTGTATCACAGATTAATGTCGTAAAACGATTGAAACAGCAAATCATCTTAGCCCTTGAAAAGTATCATAAATCTATCTGAAATATAATATGAATTGCTACAAGCTGAATAGTCAATACAATGTATATAATACCACTTATAGTAGTACTGAAACACGTTTTGTTTAAAATTGAGTTAGATAACAACATCCGTTCCCATAAATGTGTAATGCACATAAATGTATATTTTGAAATCATTTTAATTAAGCTAAAAACATTATAAAACAGCACTTGTCTAATAAAATAAACAAATACTATGTATAATAATGAACTCTTCACACTAAAGGAACATGTCTCTAGTAAAAAAATGTATATACTATTAGAGAAATTTAAGGTATAATAATAAATCTGTGAAGTAAACATAATCGTTCAATTTTTACTCTGGTTTGGTAAAATCTAGATTCAACATTAACTTATAATTTGATTCCTCTGGCATATATTTTTGGACACATATTCTCACAGTTATGAAATAAATTGGTATTCGTTTTTCATCCTGATAAATTCATTCAGCTTGACTAGTCCAGGATCTGGGTATCACATGTGAATGCAATATTTATCAAATGAATCATTAAGTATTACTCTAAGGAATAATTAATAACTTAGCTGACAAGATTCCTGATTGTTTATTAATCGGTAAAAACTGTCCCTTTGGATTGCTAATGATCAATAAGATTGGGTGTGTTCGATTATTCAGAATAAACCGCAATTCGCGATAGCTAATAATCATTGATTACTGATTGAATTTACATTCAATAAAATTATTCGAAAGCATTTAGGATTGATTGCAATAAAACCAATCACTAATATTTACCCCTATAGGATCCATCAATGAATTCATATATTCATTAGAACTTATTGTGTCCAAGTAGGATGCTAACAAAATTCATGATAAACAACTAATCGAGCAGCACCCGATCCCCATGAAGACGCGATCACTATTTCCTTTATGACCGATAATGATCTGTCCTTATTCGGACGGATGCACAATTCATTTATTTCGTGAGGAAAGAATTTTCCGGAAGATTTTGAAATCTTTTTCATTGTTTTAATTATTTACTAGGCATAATATAATGATCGATCCATTTTTGATCGGGAGCAGGGGTCATAATGGAAGCTTCAAATCCCACATTCGCCTTTTCTATATTTTTTGTCCTAAACATTAAAATGAATCATAGTTCAATCTATAGATGTGAGGACCTCATTCGGTATTTTTTCTCGCGTCATACTTCTAGCATTTTTTCTAACAACATCAGGTTCAATTGCTCAGGACAATGTACTGGAGTGTTCTACGGTATGCTACGATCCTGATCTGTCATTAGGGGAAGGTGATGTGTTTGCTTGGGAGTTTACCAATATGCAAATTCTGATGGATCAGTTTCCTCAGAGCCTATCATCTGTTAAAATAACTTTGTTACAGCCTTTGAACGGGCTTTGGGAATCAGTTAATATTAGGGAAGTTGATTATCTGGAAATTTTTGCAACAATTTTCATCCAACGAATTGATGGAGATCGGTTCACAGAGTTACAGGTGCCACTCTCCAGCCTTCCAATGCCCTTGATTTTTCCATCAATTACGAATTTGAATGGAACCCTTGTCAATTCGTTTGAGACCTGGACTGCAGAAAAATCCAATTGGGATGAGATCGAGGTATGGGGAAGTGGTATAACCATGTTCACAGATCATTCTGTTGGGAATAGAACAATAGAAAATGGAATCTATTCATTTTCACAGTCTACTAGATTGGAAAGCCAGACTCAAAACGATATTAGCGTATCATATCAATGGTCGACGTTACAATTCACAATCGATACGGGACTTTTGATCGAATTTAATTCAACTACAATTTCTGGTGATGGAATTCGCAATTCTATGCTAATCAATCAGGTCAATCCCCCGTCTGAGGAATTAAGCATAGATACTGGTCCGTTACTGATTATTCTCGTCAGCATTTTAGTATTATCAGCAATAGGGGTTCTGATCTACCTATATTTCAAAAGATCAAGGTCTTAAGACAATAAATCATAAACATACACCATTTTTTGTAATTATTCGAAGAAAGCACTCTTGATAGTATGATAAATCAGTTGAGCGTTTCAATAATTACAAATACGTTCTTGTTTCCACAGTTGATATGAACAATCAAGAGGACCCCATTCAGACAAACAAGGAACGTTGGGAGCTTTTGGCTAAAACCCATGTAAAGGCAGCCGAAGCTGGTACCGCTTTATTTTATGATTTAGAGGGCTTTCGGGCTGGGCAATCATCACTTTCCCCGATTGAATTGGCAGAGCTGCCTGATCTCAAGGGAAAACGACTGCTTCATCTCCAATGTCACTTCGGAATGGACTCGATATCATTAACTAGAATGGGTGCCGAGGTTGTGGGTGTGGATTTCTCTGCGAATGCAATCGCTACTGCTACAGACCTTGCCCAGGAACTGAAGGCCAATGCAATTTTCGTAGAGAGTGATATTTACAAATTGATCGATACAATGCCTGATGAAGGGGAATCATTTGATTTTGTATTCACGAGTGTGGGTGTGTTATGCTGGTTATCTGATATCAAAGCATGGGGGCAAGTAATCGCACATTTTCTCAAACCTGGGGGACAATTTTATATCTTGGAAAGCCACCCTGTGTGCCATATGTTTGATAATGAGCAGGATGCCATGGATTTCAAAATGGTCCTTCCATATTTCAGCGACGGGAAGCCTATTCGCTGGGAATCAGAGGGCTCCTACATAGATGAGGACATAATCAACAACCCCTCAATCGGCAACACCGTCTCCTATGAGTGGAATCATACCCTCTCAGACATTGTGATGGCACTTATTGACGCGGGACTTACCATTGAATTTCTTCATGAACATCCGGAGAGCCCTTGGAAATCGTTTCCATACGCTAAGCAGATTGATGACCGCACTTTCATTATCGATCAGGATGGGCTCAACATACCATTATCATTTTCTATTCTTGCCAAGAAATCCACTGATTGAGGTCTTGAATTTGCAATATTCGTCAAAATGAACGAAACAAAGCATCCAAAACCTAAGGTTCAACCATGGCCACAAAAATCGGAATTACTAATGCGACTCACGAACTCCAAAATGACAAATAATTGAGTAAATAATTAATGGCGCGCATCGACCTTCAAAATGAGACAATTAAGCGATTTGGACAGACAATGATTGATCGAGTCTAACAGAATAGAGAGACCAAAATGCAATAATTGCAAAAATTGGGACAACAAAAATCTTAGTATAGACTCCTATGAGTGCCACATCAGTATCTGAGCCCAGAAACATCAATAAAACTGCCGCTAAGTTTACACTGGTAAACATGAAATATCTGTTGTCAAGCTTTGAAAACCCACTAATCAAGAGAAAAACCGCAGACAATACAAAGGCAAATGTAAATCGATTTTCTGTAATAGTCTCCACATCCACAGTATATTGCCAGTACATCCGATTGACCAACCAACCAAGAACCCCACCTGCTGCAATTAGGTATGGGTCTTTACTTTGTTCATGTTCCTTTGAGCGGATATAGAACCCAATTGCAAGCAGTGAGAAACCGATTAGGTCCAAATAGAACACCAGATTCAACATTGCATCAAAATCGGAAGCAAAACTTACCAGGGCATAAATCAATAAATTCTGAATAATAAGAAGAACAGAGGCTAATTTGACCATCATTTGACTAGAATAATGATGTTTTTACCTATTAACTTAGTGGCAAGGGAATAATCCACAGCCTTGAAGTCTGATTTTATTGGTATTTGTTACTTCCTCTAATTTATTAGTGAATCTTATAGATTGTCAAATTGTTGAAAATATTTAGTTATTGAAACTCCCTCGTTTCTTGCTGATGAGTATCCCTATTGCTACTAGGATGCCAAGCGACATGAAGAAAGATTGCCCTGGAAGGGAACTATCCTCACTTTCATTTGGAATTTGGGTCAATGAGGCTTCTTCAACACCAAATCCATCACCTACAAATTGTTTCAATATCTTGATTTCTTTAACAACACCTGTATTTTTGTCATAGGTAACTGTTTCTTTCACCTGCTTAATTGATCCATCAAACGCCGAACTACCACTAACAGTTTCAGTGAAAACAAAAGTTTCTCCAAGATCTTCCGTAGTAATCCAATTAAGACCAACACGGTACTTATACAACTCTTCGCCTGCGATGTCGATTGTGTATGAATTAGCAGAATTCCAATAATCCCAATCGTTGGCAATTATCAAGCCATGATGAACCACATTCAATTTTCCTGAATGTTTAATTTCATTTTTTCCATCAGAATAGATCGTATTAATATCTTCGCCACTTATTTGATCAATTTTCATAGTGAAGGTGACCTGCTGTTCAAAAGCTGGCGATAGCTCATTGTTTCTTTCTACGTATAAAGGTAGATGATCTTTTTGAGACGGATGGGTCAAATTATTCTTTTCAACCTTGAAAGTGAATTTATCACCCACACTGACTCCAACCACAGTTACATCAACTTCCTGTGCAGAGATATTAGCTGAGAAAATCAGAACTCCAATTAGTCCCAACAATCCAAGTTTTCTTAGGGTATGCTTTTGAAATAATAGCATTAGACTCTTGTATCCCTTTTTAGCTTATAAATTGTTATGCATAACAACATCCGATAGCCTTGAACTCTGATTTTATTGGTATTTTGGATAAATGTCTGTGGTATATTTTTCCGAA
>JAAFKL010000186.1 GCA_021399405.1 Candidatus Heimdallarchaeota archaeon
ATTGAAAGCCAAGGCGATTTAATACCTGCTAGATTGCCCCTCCCTAGTTGTGTACTAAACGGATTTATGATTGTAGGAGATGCTGCTGCATTAGCAAATCCGCTAAACGGAGAGGGTCATGGTGTGGCATTAATCGCTGGAATAGTTGCTGGCAAACAAGCTGCAAAGGCAATTCAGAGTGAGGATGTTTCTGAAAAAGGATTATGGGAATTCAACAAAATAATTTGGGCAAAATATGGAGTTATCAACTCTTGGGGTATAGCATTTATCAAATTTATGAATAGATGGGGGTTCGAAACCTTTGATTGGCTAATAGATAAGAAGATATTACAAGAGGATGATATTTCTATAATTAATCGTGATCCACACGCGAAGATCAATATGTTATCTCGCGCTATTAGAGGATGGAATAAACCAAGAAAGCTTCTTAGTCTAAGAAAAACAATGAAACATGCAAAAGCTATTCAAACTCTTGCTTTCAACTATCCTGAAATTGATGGATTCGATGATTGGGTAAAAGAGATAAATAGACTTGAAGAGTACAACATCTAAATTTTATTATGAAAAGCCCCTTTATCACCTTGTTTTAATGTTGTGAGTGTGATACCAGCTCGAAGATTTTCATTAAGCACAAAAAAGACCATATTTTCAACTCTTACGGCTTCTTTACAGAAAGGGCAGTTATTGTATCTGTAAAAATGATTCATCAAGATCGATGGTTTATCAATAGCCGTGATACCATTACAAGCCATTTGATCTACCTTGTTTGAAGGAATCACCTTAGCTTCCAAATCTGACACTAAATCTAAAACACCTAGTGTTTCTATGAAAATACCAGGTATTAAATTGAGCTTACCTAATATTTCAAAACATTTGTGAAGCACAATTGAGGAGGACTTTATTACAGCAAATGTGATATCATCTAATGCAACCTTAATATCCTCCAAGGTGTAAGATTTAGTTTTGGGGAACTGATTCACCAAATGAATTAATTCTATCAGTTCAAATTTTATCCTTGGTGAACTAAAAGGTACTGAAGCTATGTTTTCATTTTCCCTCATGATCTGCTCAATCGATATTTTTAGTTGTTCCGTAGCTTCATCTACTGTCATGTTTAAATCAAAACCTCCAATTATTTCTTCACCAAGACTTCATTTCTTCTTCTTTTCTTTTATTGTTTTCTTTTTTGAGGATTTTTTCTTTTTGGTCGATGATTTCTTTTTTGTTACAGTTTTTTTCTTTACGGTAGCGACTCCTTCCTTAATTTTCTTTTTGGCTGTTAATTTCTTTTCACTTTCAGCCTTTTTCACTTTCTTAGCTTTCTTTTTTATTGGCTGATTTGAAGTATTTACTAATCTGGTGTAGAAAGTCTCGTGTGATCTCAAAAATTCAGGCAAATATTCTAACAATAACGAATGAATAACAAGTGCTGGATCCTTTGGCCACCGGTTGATTACCCAATTATCAAATTGTTTTTGATTATTTATATTTCCAATTTCATATTTATGATTCAATACCTCCATAACATAAGTATCGTAAAAGGGATAATCATACCTTCTTGAGTGGTAAATAGCCAATATTCTTGCGGTGTAATTACCAATTCCACTAATACTGCGAAGACCCTCCAAACCTCTTTCAATAACAGGATAATATGCATAAGTCTCGATTTCACGAAGAACATCTTCACTCAAATTAGAAAGGTACTTTGCTTTATAGCCTACCTTGAGCTCTAACCAATCCTTTTCATTCATTTCTGCTAATTTTAACCGTGAAGGAAATAGATATAGTGATTTATCCCATGGAACAAGAGTCCCATAATTCTGTAGCAATTTTTCAACAACTTCCAAATATGAGAAGAATGAGGTGTTTTGAGATAGTATAGTTAGTACAGCAGTTTCAATAGCATCAGAATTTGCAAATAAACGAAATCCTGGATTGGATTGTAAAGCAATATCAATTAAAGTATCTTCTTTCTTTAGTTTCCTAAAGACCTTCATGCCTTCATCAAGACCGAGCTCATATCTCATCTTACTCAATATTGTTTCATACTCTACATTATCAATAGAGGTTTGAGCTTCAATAGATATTTGCACTTCCCTTGAAAGAGCTAGGCTTTGAGTTGCACGGGCGACAACAATCTCATCACTTTGTGTTTGGAAAACACGAGTCCAGTGTTTCTCATTAAATGGAGTATTGGCTAGGACATATGCTTTTGGAGTCGTAATATCAATCGAAAGTCTGCTAGTTAACTCAACTTCATCCTTCCAGATTTTTTTACGAGCCACGTAGTGTAATCAAATCGTTGATCTAATTAACATTAAGGTAAATTATTACAAAACTGATTAGAAAACTAATTCAATTATGGTACGCACTGTGTAAATTATTTTTGGATTAAAATAAAAAAGGAATTTTTTATGAATTATAGATTGTTCGTTCTAATATTTTTTATAATACAAGTACCAACAAGGGATTAGATTATGGGAAGATCTAAGTCTTTTGAGCCAAACAAGAAGCTATTCAAAGCAATGGAGCTTTTTTGGTATAAGGGATATGAGAACACATCGATGAGTGATTTAAAGGAACACCTCGGTTTAAGTGCTCAAAGCATATACGATACATTCGGAGGAAAAGAGAACTTGTATCTCCAGACTCTAGAATTATTTTATGGTAATTCAGTTGAAGGATTAAAAATGACCCTTCAATCCAAAGATGATGCTTCTCTCGCCGCAATTAAACTCCATTTCCTATTAACTTATAGAATGCAGATTGGGGATAAACACAAAGCATCCTGCTATATAGCAAATACCTCTCTTGAATTAGGATTGTTGAATAAAGAAGCGCAAATTCAATCTATAAAATTTTTCTCAATGTTAAAAGATGCTTTTAAATTTGCACTTAGTAATGCAATTGCAAAAAATGAGATTTCTAAAGACCACGATCCTGAAAAATTAGCGTGGTATTTAACAAATTCAATTTCAGGATTGGGAGTATTGAACCGAGCTGGAGCAGATAATAAGCACATTCTTGATATAATCAATGCTACATTGATGACAATTGATCCTAAACACATTAGTTTTGAGAAAAAAACTATAAAGAGGGCAGAAGCAACAGAACAACTAATCAATAAAATGATGATTGAGAATTTCGGATAAATCTATCAAAAATCCCTCATAATTAGAATAGAATTACATTTTTTGTAGAACAATCATTCTAAATATATTGAAAATATATAAAAATAATTAATGAATTATGTAATTAGAATGATCATTCCAATATATTTATATGTGAAACAAAGTATGATTGTGTATAACGATTGTTTTATCAGAATGATCGTTCTATAAAGAAGGAAAAATAAATGAATCAGTCTAAAGTTACTAAAACAATTAATCTCCCAATTGAACAAGTATGGGAAGTTGTAGCCGATTTTGGCAATGTGCATTATTATCACCCCTATGTGGAATCTACATCTCTCCTTACAGAGAATAATAATGAATTGAATGCAGAGCGTGTTTGCCATTTTTACGATGGTCAAAATATCCATGAAAAAGTCACACATTTTGAAAAATACGAATATGTTGAAATTGCAATATTAGATGGTTTGAAAGGACCTGTAAAAAATGTCAATGGAAAAATCATTGTCAAAAAGGTATCAGACGAAGTTACCGATCTGTCTATGATACTTTCATATGAAACAAAATTTGGAATTATTGGATCAGTGATGAATAGACTAATTATGAAATCTCAGTTTCGAAAATTAATCAATAATGTACTTGCAGGATTAGATCATTATGTATCAACTAATAATAGAGTGGGGAGAGGAGGAAAACCACTTACCTCGGTAGAGGCTCAGAAGGAAGAGCAAAGCAAACCATTAGAAATTATGGTTTCTTCTTTATAGATGGTGAAATCACACTAATTTTTTTCGTAGGAATCTTATCTAAATATCCCTGAATAAAAATAATCTAAGACAAATAGTCAGAATCTTTATAATTTAAATTCAGAAGTTTAACTTGTGAAACAGGTTAGATTTCTCTCATACCTAAAAATTATGACAGGTGTGTCACGATACAATCTTACAACAAATCCAAATACCGTTGCAGAAGCATTACAAGAGGTAGCTACTACGTTTCCACAAATCCGAGATTTAATACTTGATGATGTACCTGATGTTAGTTTTATTTTAGGAGATAGAACATTAGTAACCCCAAAGGATCTAAATTTATCTTTAAACGACGAATTAATTATTGGTCCTATAGTTGCAGGTGGTTAAGTAAAAAACAATTATACTAGTTACCAGGATTTTCTAAAATCGATATTTTTTCCTGTAATTCCCTAATTTTCATATCTTTTTCTTGAGATTCTTTTTCATATTGTTGCTTTATTTGGCTTATTTTCTCAGATTGATTGAAATCATAACTATCTTTCATCTCTCTTCTTAGATTCTCAATTTCTGTCGCACTTTCTTGTTTTAATTTATTTTCCAATGCTTTTAGTGCACTTTCCTTTTCCTCAGTAGCATGTCCTACAAGCCGATCTTCTTGGTTTGCAAGTTGACCCTTTAACTCATCAATTTCTATTTTGTATTTTGAATTAAGCTCATCTCGCAATTTTTGGGATTGAGTCTCTAATTCGTTAATATTCTGATCTTGGAGTTCTCGAATTGCATTTTCCACTTCATTGTTTTTCTTCTGAATTTCCAAATTAGCTTCTTCTTTGAGTTTACTCTCCAGCTGGGTGATTTCGAGACGCATTTTACTTTCAATTGATCGTGTAAGCTTACCCATTTCTGCCTCGTGATGCTCAGCATGTTTAGATTTCTCAGCTTCAAATTCTGTTTGTAGTTTCGACGTATGATCAGCCAGCACCTGTTCTTTCTCAAATTCATGTCTTGAAGCAAGATCTTGAACACTATTATTATGTTCAGAAATTAATTTTGCAGTCTCATCTTTAAACTTCGTCTCAGCTTCTTTCAATTGGTGCTCAAGCTCAAACGCTTTTTCTTCAACCATTCGTTGTTTTTCAATTTCAAATTCTCTTTTGATGGTTTCAGTTTTATCTTGAATCGCTTTTTCCTGCTCGTTTTTGAATTGTGTTGTTAGCGTTTCTGTGATCTTTTGTTCACGATTATAAAGTAATTTGCTAATCTCTACTGCCAAACGAGGTTCTGGAGTGTTTCCTTTTAATGTATCATTAGACCATGTGACGAGAGTATTTAGTATATCTAGTCCAACATCAGCCTGTTCATATTGTTGGCTATCAATAGAAGCTTTTACACTAACCTTTACCTGTTCTGTTAGTTTTTTGATATCCTCAATAATTGTTGTCGGGAGTTGTTCATGCAATCCATCAATAATCAAATTTGACATTGAATTTTCAATAAGTAAGTCATACTCTGAACCCTTACTAACAGATCTGAATTCCAGTTCCATTGGACTGATAACGTGTTTTCTATTATTAGCCAACATGTCAGTAAATGTTAAATTTCCAGAAATTTCACTTTTTGCTTGAGATCTACCCTCACCACTCATTTTGAAGGAAATCTTCTCTTCAATGGTTGCCATAGTACCTAATTTATCTAGATCTTTGACAGCTTCACCACTGATAATTGTAAGATCGGAAGGGAGATTTAATTCAAGGCGTAAGTTGGTTGCTTCGCCTTCGCCTACATTTTCAATTTTTATCAAAATTTCATACTGATCGTCAAATAAAAGATCTTTAGGAACTTGTGTTGTGACCTCTATTTTTGGCATCTTAACTTTGGATTCAATCATAGTACTTACTTGCCCTACAATACCATCTAATAGTGAATTGAATGTAGTAAGTTTTGAGCTATTGAGCATTGGTTTAAGATCATTTGCCAGATAACCTTGAGCTTCAGTAACAGCAGACATGCTAGTATTTTTCACAGCATCGAGGAGATATCCCAGTGAATACAACAATTTTTTCAATGCTTCTGAATTCTGTTTTTGATCTGAGATCGAAATACCTTGGTTGTAAGTTGCATGTGCAGTTGTTTCATCACCATAAAGCAGTGCCACCAACCCAGCGAGAGTAAGAGTTGTAATTCCTCTCTTATCCTCACCAAAATTAATAGCAGTGTGAGATGCATTTTGTAAGGCATCAACTGTCTTAGATAATGAAATTCTTCTTTCATCCTGTTTGCCCATATATTCATATGATAAAGCTTGATAATAGAACTCCTCTGCAGCAGCCCTATGTTGTTTTTGGCTTAATAATTGAGTACTTGACTGATCAGTTTGTGCAATAATTGCATTAAATATTTGCATGGCCTTTTCAGTGTTACCTTGCTCTATTTCTTTTCTACCTTCTTCTAGTTGACCAAAGGTGTCCCCAGATTGTGAAGCTCCAATCCGGCCACTTAATTCACCTTTTAAATCATCACCGAAAACCATATTTGATAAAATACTAACTGAATTAAAAAAGAGTTTCTAATAGATATGATGAATCTGCTTGATGATGAATTGAATTTTACGAGTCTTATAAATTCTATATTTTCATCAGATAAAAATTATATACTAGATTTATACGAAAATTATTACATTGTCCTCCGTAGTTTTTATACTAAAGTTTGGCCCACATACTAGGCAAGGCACTCTGAAAAGAGCAACGGTTACATACTATTGGGATGCAAACAGGCTATTGGAGGTATATCCACCAATAGTGG
>JAAFKL010000017.1 GCA_021399405.1 Candidatus Heimdallarchaeota archaeon
ACGCCCCTGCTGGGGATCGAACCCAGATCCAGGGAGAGCTGCAGAACCCGTTTCCAGGCCTTTGACAGTCCCCGATGATAGCCATTACACTACAGGAGCAAACGTAAAATAGGCATAATAAACCTATTTCTTATACAACTTCCAAACTTGTTTGTTAGTTGCAAATTCACATTGAATTTGTTTAATTAAAAACTTGTGATTTAGACACCTCATATTGAAGTATTAAGGAGAATAAAATATTATCCATTTAATTAGAACATCGTCATTTTCTCTTTGTTTTAGGACTTTATAAATCATATTTGCCATACTTTGTATCAAAAAAATTTGCAAGGAGGTGAAAAGATGTACAAAAGTGATGATATCGATGATCCCATTCCAGTTAGACCACCCATCCCCAATCCATAATTTAATGATCACTTAAGATGATTAATTTTTACTATTAAATCTTCTAATGAATTAAATTCAATGTTATCTTCTAAATCCTTCATAACAAACCGTATTCGTTTTATCACTTTTGAACGAAACTCTTCTTTGTTTCTATTTAGTTTTAATCCTAATTTATAATATTTTATTGCTTCCTTGTATTCAAAGAGCTGAACATGATTTATTGCTAAATTATGGTAAAGACTTCCAAAATATATTTGAGTCTCTTCATTATATTTAATCATTGGATCGTATGCAAATAACTCTAGAGACTTATTTAGCTGGATTATTGCCATTTTATATGCTCCTTTCCTGGTATTCAGAGTTGATAAATTAACTAAACTTGTTGCAATTTTATAATCGTCTAATTTATTATCAATACCTAACTGATAGGACAATTCATAATAATGATATGCCATATCATTCTTCTTCAACTCATAATAAGATATACCAATCTCATTATAAATTTCATATAATCTGTTATAGTCAAGTAATTCTTGGGATATATATAGCGCATCTGTCAGATATTTTATGGCATTCTTTCTCTCTCCATTATCTTCTAGTAACTGATACCCCAATCCAACAGAAAAATAGAAATCTGATAACAATTTCTTATCAGGTACCTGTGTGATCCAGAAATCATGATAAATTCCCTGAACCCTAAACGCAATTGCCTCATTAACCTTTCTCCCATTATTTTCGATCATTTCGATAATTATTTTCATTTCTGATACAATTTTATCCATCTCAATTGCCAAAGAGTCTTCAATTCCCATTAGATAATATTAGTAGAATATTTATTAAAATCATTGTCAAGATAAACTTAATAATGATCAAAAAATAAATATCGAACAGTAATCATCACTAAATACACAGAGAGAGGGCACCGAAAGTAATCCTCACTGGCAAACCTATTCCAAGAGCCCTATGATCTCCTCAACCATAGCATTATCGATTTCATCATCGTCCAAATACTTTCGGAGCAGATCCTTCACCATGTCCATTTCCTCCCCAATGGTCTGTATAATCATATCCAATCTCATCTGGGCAGGCATGGTATCCATCAGCACGAATTTTGAGATAACTGAGTACCAAATCTCAAGATCACTCAACTTGGCAGCCTCTTCTTCCCGTTTTCTCACTTCGTCCAGATTAGACACTCATACTGGTAATAACTACTGTATTTTTGTATTTTACCCCTAGCGTTTGCAATTGCAATTGAATTATCCAAAATTATTGAGATAAATTGTCCCAAAATTGCAGTATTTGTTGTTATTTCAGTATTTTTTTCACAATATTTAGTGTTTTCCCTTACTGCTGAGGTTGAAAGATCCAACTCTCATTGAGGGAATTTTGATTCCACCACCGAACATCCCCCCAGTCAGTCTGAGATTATTTCCAGGTTCAGCATCTTTGAAGATAGATATTAGACTATCAGTCCACCTGAAGTTTTTCAGGGATCCAACAATCTCTCCATTCTCAATTCTGAACAGCCCATCTCTAGTCAATCCGGTGCAGATACCCTGTGGTGCATTGACATAGTTGTTGTAGAAGAGATTGGTTACGTAAATACCCTTGTCAACAGAAGCAATTAGTTCCTCCTCGGATTTATCCCCTTTTTGTATTGAGCTTGAGAGAAACATCGGCATCTCTCCTTGAAAACCTGATGCATTCCTTCCATTGCTCTCAACACCTAGCAATTTGGCAGTACGTCTGTTGTAGGCGTACTCTTTGAACACACCTCTATCAACATAGTTAACAGGATTTGAAGGGACCATCTCGGTATCATATGTCTTTGCAGAGTATAGCCTCATATCTGAAGTGTCATCAGTTACACTAAGTCTCTTGTCAAAAATCTCCTCTCCAACTTTGTCTTTGAGAAAAGAACTGTGATTTATGAGACCCAGTGAGGATGACCCGAAAATAATGAATGTCCAGAGTCCTGCTACTGCTCCCGGTCCTAGTACAGTCTCGTATTTTCCAATCTCCATCTCTCCCTGGTTTAATCCATTCACTGCTTTATTGGCCACACTATCAGTTACTCTGTCCAGTTGAAGATCTTCTAGATTGACCCCAGCTACCCTCGCGGTGGACCTAGCCTCACCACCATCATTTGTGGCTGCGATATTGACGACTGCTGACACTGTGGATCCCAGTGAGGATGCTGTTACACCATGGCTATTTAGATTGAGGTTAGCAGTCTTGATGTAATGAATATTACCGGCCACCGCACTTATCTTGTCACTGAAATACACTCCACGATCCACCACAGCTTTGACTGCATCCGCAATCTCTTGTGGATCCATTTCGTTCACAACCGCATTGTTCTCCCTGTATACTGGCTGTTCTTCAAGAAAGCCTGGGGAATTTTTGTCTGCAGCCGAGAATTTGGTTAGTGTGATGGCATCGGCAACTATGGAAGAAAGTTTACTTGTTTCAGGTCGAGAACCATGGAATATTCCTACTTTTTCCCCTATCTGAGTTTTAAGTGTGAAATTCTGTGTAGTTCGGTAAACATTCTGGGTTATGTGTTTCTCACCAAATCGGGTACCAATGTTCTCTACCTCGTTGAATAATACCGTTGCATGTTCTGCACCCTGTCTTTTGCTCTCCTCCAACACCTCTTTAGCTAGCTCGTTTAATCTATCCATTACTTCCAAGTCATTCACCTTCATGTGGATATCCCCATGTTTACATTCTCAAATCTTCCCCAGGGACCACCATGTGATACTATTCCAACTTGCATAGTTGGGCTTCCTTTTCCGCAGTAGGGTAGACCATACATCTCGGTGCTTCTAGTCAACCCTGATGTTGCTCCCCAGAATTCAGGCGTAATTGCCTGGTAGGTCACATCCTTGAGAATTCCTGCTATCTCGCCGTTCTTTATTCGGTATCCTATTTGAGTATTGAACTGGAAATTTAGCCTCTTATCATCAATGGAGTGGCTCTTCCAGTTGATCCCATAGATCCCATCCCGTGTATCCTCAATCATCTCATCTATATCCTTGTAACTGCCATCAACATTTGCTTTGGGAGCCTCTAGATACAGATTATTCATTCTGATTATGGGTACATTACCAAAGCTTTCAGCTCGGGAATTACCAGATGATCTCTTGATTCCAAGTAGAGCCGCATGTTCACGGTCACTTTGATAACCAACAAAGATCCCCTTATCTATTATAGGAATTGATCTTGCCTGAACACCCTCATCATCATATTTGAAGTGACCAAGTACATCTGGCATAGTTGGATCCTGGGTGATGTTTACCATATCATTACCATATTTTGCTTTATTGAGTTTATCCGGAGTCAGCCAGGAGGTACCTGCAAAATCTGCCTCGTATCCAAGTACTCGGTCCAACTCTGTGGGATGACCACAGGATTCATG
>JAAFKL010000018.1 GCA_021399405.1 Candidatus Heimdallarchaeota archaeon
AAATGCTTGTTAACAATGGATTCGAGGTATCAACCCTTGATATCAGCGAGTTTCAGAAATGCGAAGGAGCATTAACTTGTTTAAGTCTTTTATTTTGATCCAAAAGAGTTCTAAATAATGCCAGATCTTTTTCCATCAAAGCCGTTTTCTTTCCATTTTTATTTACCATGACCCATCGTTCTTATTTCATCAAAGGTAATTACTATCATTGTATGCTTGATAAAGGAGATGTTGGTTTGATGACAGGTAAATTAAGGTGATTTTATAATGAAATATACCATAGTAATTAATGTACAAAAATACAAGAAAAAAAAATCTACAGATTGGATCAACAGAATATGACGATGATGATTATTATCATCCGGATGAACCTGAGTTAAAACCAAAAAATTAGAATCTGTGATATTCTTTGATCAGTAATTGGGTTTGTAAAAGCTCTCTAACCTGATATCGTTCTTTAGCTTGAGCTTTATCATTTAATATTTGGAATGCTTTTTCAATCAATTTTTCAATTTTATCCCGAATTTCTGTTGGAGAAGTAATAATAATTTCGTTCACAATATTCATATCTATTCGAATAATATTGAGATTTTGCTGTTTAAATAATAGAAAATTCAAAATCAAAAGTAGGGCATCAAGCCTGTAAGGATCAGGATATTCAGAATTGATGAAAACATCATATATTTCCATAATAGAGGAATCATTCGAATATATCATTTCTTTAATTAGGATATATGCAGGATGTTCAGGGAAATTGTATTTTGTATTTTCACCATATGCAATGATTTCTTGAAGACATTGGTTTCTTTCATCATTATGGCCCAGGAATGATAAAATTGAGATATGTCGATAATAGTTAAAGACAATGATATTGTGACTTTCCATATTTTTTTCACGTATTAGTTCAATATTTTGATTTGATAATTGACGAGCTTCCTCAATTTTGTTTATCGCTAGAAAATTACTAATTTGTCTGTCTCTAGCACGAATCAAATCTTCAACTTTACCAGTTTTAATTGATATCTGTACAGCTTCTTCGCTGTGTTTATTGGATTCATCAAATGAATTTAGAAAACTGAACGCTCTTGCAAGATTTCTGTGAACCTTTGCAATGTCACGGCTCCTCTCATTATCCAGTTTATTGATTTGGCTTTCTTTAAGGATTTCAATTTGTTTCATATAATATTTTACAGCTTCTGAGAATTGAGAATTTTTGAATAGTACATTTGCATAAAGGTTGTAAAATTCAGTAAGATCTCGATATGGGGTCATTTTTTCAATTATGTTATATGATAATTCTAATTTTTCCAAGCTATCCTTATATCGCCTCATTCTATAGTATAGCCTGCATTGTTCACTCATCAATTTAGCTAAATCTATGAAATCAATACCACTGAATTTTGACAAACTAAGTCTCAGCTCATTAATTTTCTTGTTATAATCAAAATTTGATGTTATACTGAAAATCTCTTCAATTTGTTCTAAACAATATTCTGCACTAATCAAATCCTTGATTCTGAAATAAGTCAAATATTGAATCCAATATGTTTGTATGAGATAAATTCCATGCATTGGTGTAAAATATCGATGTAACTCATTCATTAGATCGTTTGAAAGACTTAAAATGACGTTTTGATTATTTTCATTAAAATATCGTACCAACCCTGTTATTCTAATCGATAATTGTGGTATTTCCGAAACAGCATGTAATATATCCTTATTCTCAAGATCATTCCATTCCCTCTCAATACTTTCTACAATCAACTCTGGCAATTCCTCCTCCTCGTTAAAAGAAATCATATCTTCGAAATAGATTTTCCCATTCATGTTATCACTGGCTTTGTAATATTCGGCTAATAAGTCAGTAGATAAATTAGGATTTTCAGAAATAATATTATCTAATTCATCAAAGATACCATCGAAAAGGAATTTATTTCTACTCGGGTTTGTGAGATCAGTTTTTTTCATGTCCTCATCAACAATAAAATCCTCTAGAATTAATCCTCTATAACCATCACTTGGCCAATCAAGCAATTTGGTTGAAACATAATTAATCAGCTCTTCTAGTGTTGATTTATTGATTGTCTCCGATTCTACATTTACATAATATTGAGATTGAAACATATTTACCGATTTGAGAATTAAAGTGTAAGAATTAGGTGCAATCTCCTCTATGACAATTTGTTTTGGCTCGAATAAGATTTCTTTCTCTATTTCTAAATCATGAACATGACTTGTACAATTATCAATATGGTCTTCGAATTCCTGTATTCTATCTTTATATTTCTGATCTTCGCTAATATCTAAACAGCCGTAAAATTCGCTATTGAGAAGTTGTTTTTGTAGAGCTTGCAGTCCAAATAGGTAATTCTCATATTTTACACATTCCTTATTTGATCCAATTATTTTTCGGGTTATATAATTCCCAGTTACAATATTAACAAATGTTACCTCTAAAACATCATGATTAACAGATGGTCCAATAGACACCAGTTGATACTCTGAATCAAGTAGATAGCTACCTGGCGGTCGTTTTCTGAGATAAATTCCATAGTATTTTCCCAATAAATTTCCAATATATTTATCCTCGGACAAAATGTCATCATCTTCTGTTTCCAAGCGTATCCGTATGAAATTCGGTGTATCACTTCCTGTTTGATTTTCTACAATCTGTAGAGATGGGGTAAGCAGATTCAATAATTCCTTACCTGTTAAACTATCTTCGAATTTAGATTTCAACCACATTATTGTTTTATGTGGTAATTGATCCTGGGTTTGTGATAATTTGAGTTCAAAACAACGATGGTGCATAATTGATTCATACAAGTCTTGTGCATAACGTCGCTGTTTGCACAATTTACGAATTTTTAATTTGATGTCAGCCATGCGTTTATCTTGTAGTCTACATTTATCTGAGTCGTGTGAAAGGATCAAATGGACGGTTTCAAATTCATCAGGTTCCATATCCAAAAGGTCCTTAAATTCCTTTATAAATCCTAATCCATCTATCTTTATTCTCGAGTGTTGTAGGCCGAAATCAGATTGGACTAGATCCTTTATTTCTATCCAAGACATCCAGTTAGTATTCTTTACTGGATCAAAACTAAATTCTATATCATCAATTTTTATAATCCCATCTAATCTTTTATCTCGTAAATACTCAATCATGTCATGACTATTTGTAAAATATGTGTCGTGGATAGGATTTAACTTCCTAAAGTCAAATTCATCATTTTCTTTCATTTGATCTACATCTTGTTTATTATAAAATGTTAAATCAATGAATCCCGTCCTTGTACTCATTTCCAAATCAAATTTTAAATATAATTCTTGACGAATTATTGGTTTGATTTCATCTAATATTGATTCATAACTGATTTCTATAGGTTCTCCACCTGGTTTTGGAATCTCAGATGATATATTGGAAGGACGATTAATCTGAAAAGAATGTATTCTCTTGCTTAGTGGTATAGTGTTCAATTCTAACTTCCCCAAAAACATCCAATGCTTGTCAACAGGACTGTGAATCCATATATAGTCATACCCAAGATTCCTTGTTGTGGAGATTGACACCATGATTTGATCTTTGGAGATATCAGACTGATTGTAAATTATATCATTATCTCGAATCGCGATGAATAAACCTTGATTGACAGTTCCCCCAAATGCAAATCCTTCATTTCTAAATAGCATTGGATTGTAGTCTTCAATATACAGCCAAATATAGCCATCATTTTGATCCAATACAAACCCATCCCGTCTACCCAGAACAGGTTGGACGAAATGATTTTGTTTAAGCGAAATTGCCCTTCGACGTAGATGATTCCAAATTAATCTTGTATTGTATTGAGTTTTCAACATATTATCGTATGTTTTTTGAAAGCCTATCATTTGCAGAGTAAAGGATAATAGATCATCCCATATCATAGTTAGTTCATTGGCATTCAATTCAGGAAATTCCAGATGAAGGACTTGAAGTAAAATGTAATTAGCATTACCAAATTCAAAAAAGAACTCACGATTATCCTTGATCTTACTTGGACTATTCTTTATATGGTATACATGTCTGTAATACGCATTTGTTCTATTTTTTCGAAGAATCGAACTGAGAGAATTATCATTATTTAACTCCCACTCCTTGATACTATCTTTCACTCTTTGAACAAATTCGGGATCCTCTTTACTAGCATCTGAGTCAGAAGTATCCTGTTCTTCAACATCAACCGTGTTGATTAATTTGTCTATGCTTGTAAACAAATCCAGAATAAACGCAATTCTTCCCTTTTCATATTTGTCATCCAATATTTTACGAAGGAATGTTATTGTATCGTGTAATCTGACCCTCTCTCTTCTTTCAAGGTCGTTTAGTTTGTAATTCGGTTCTAATAGATTTCTGTGAATCGGAAAAGTGGTTGTTATACCATCCGCAGAAGAATACTCGAACGGTGGTTTGTGTAAGGTTTTTGAGTTAATATGTGATTTATCCACATACTGAGTGGATTGTGATTCCCATTCTACTTCCCTGAAATGCAAATTTGCTAATTGTAGTTCTAATCCGGTTTTTTGTGAATGATTGGCATCACTAATTTCCAAATCTGCAGGTGAATTGTGATAATGAGTATAGGATCTGCCTGCATAGTTATTGTTGTCAATCAACCATGGAATCAAATCAAAAGCCTTACGAATCTCAAGCTTTTGTAAATATTTATCTGACCGTACATTGGAAAATCTTGACAGTTTACGAACTCTCGATCGATTACTAAATTTGGAACTGTGCCCTCTGATAGTAATGACTGGATGCCAATAACTCTTTGCTCGATCATTCTTCCCCCATTCTAATATGATACGAGCATCTGAGTATTGTGGATTCTTATCCGCAGCTTTTTTGGGTGCTGTTGGTAGATTGAAAATTATTTTTGTTTTTTGATTTGGTAAATGTTTATCAATTGCGATGACACGCTGGTGGTAGAATTTGGATGTATATTCTCTCCGTAATGATTCATCAACCCAGTAAATTGTGACATTCGAAGGCACTTTGTTCAGTATCTCATTTTGTATCAGATCCATCTCGTGATGAGTTATCATTGATTTGTATAACTCCCATCCTGAAAATATGTATACATCATAACCCTCAGGCAACTCATCATCAATGGCATCGATGGATGTAGTGAGGTCCCAATTGATAATATCAATTTGATCTAACATCTTACTCAAATATTTTGATTTTTCAGATCTTAGACGATACTTCGTGAATTGGCTGAGCATACCAACTAGATCTATCATGGCAATTCTATCATTAGGATGGTGTTTTACAACATATGGAATGAGATGGGAGTATGTAGCAATCCAAGCTGATGAATATCCACTAGAAGTTTGGGATCTAGCAAACAAATACAGAATATGTTCTCTTGTTGCCATATTTCCCAATGTGGGTTTATCATACTGAAAAGATCTCTGAATAATTTCACTTGATTGTTGATAAATCGATTGATCTATAGTCGAAGGTGGTTTGTCCAATACAAGTGACATTTTTATTGTAGAGTCGGTCTTAACAAAGACTGTCTGATCTTTATTTTCATTGAGATCGGTTTGGGTAAATACAGAGATAATGAGATCAAGCATTTCTCCCTGGTATTCAGGCCATTTGTTGCGGTTAGTGCAAGGTGCAATTCTAATTATGCCTTTCAGTAGAGGAATTTCTTCATTGTACCACCTTTTGTATTCCTGCTTCACTATTGTAGTATAATCTGCTAACTGCTCTTTTTCTTTGAACCGCAATCTTCTATATCCAAATTGCTTCCAATTCTCATCTGACTGTTCTATTGTCTTTAGGGTGATTACTGGATAGAAATCATCTGATGATTCATTTCTTTTTTTTCCTCTGATGTAATAATTATAATCAAATTGGGTTTTAACATCCAGTATTGCTATTGGTATCCAGTGGTTTTCATTCAATAGTACGAAAACAACTAAATCAGGTCTCTTTGTTGATATGTAATTTGTAAGAGATAACTCTGAGACAATTAGTAGAGGGAGATTATGAATATTATATTTTTCTCCATTCCGAATGACTTGCTTTAGAGAATACGGTTGTGGTAACCCATTGAGTAACATCTTGTGGAATTTATCCCCATTTATTCTGGATTTATTCTCCTTACGTCTCAACAATTCATCTATGTTTGTTTTTATGAAAAATTTTTGAATTAAGTCCGAGTTTTCATTCTGTACTCCAGTGTGTTTAATAAAATCATCAATAGAAATATTTTTTATTTGATTTTGCTGCAGTAGTCGCTCCATTTTATCCTTTGTAATATATCTACCAATCTGGAAATTTTCATTTGTTATTATCCTCTTGGATTCTCTTAGCATCCCATCAATATATTTGGGAGAACGGAAGGATTTCTTGACATACTTTGGCGAATTGGTTCGAGAATTTATTCCAGGGCGACCTCCAGCATAAATCCAATCTGCCAGTTCTCTGCATGAATGGAAGAAAGATAGAAAATATCGACGAACTTTACCTAAGGGTACATTTCTTATAAATAATGTAAATGCTAATTCTTGCATATGGGTTCGAAAAATCTCAGCCATGTCCAGGGAGGGAATATAAGGATGGTCTGGAATTATATTTTCTTTTGAAAGATTAGCATAATCATATTCATTTCTAGTTGGTAGTACATATCGGGTTTCAAAAAACTCACGAAGTATAGCTCCACCTGCATTCAAAATTCTATTGAAGTCATCCATCTCCCCTTCCTTTTCTGATTGAATTCGTTTACGGATCGGATAACCATATTGATGTAAACGGATCCAAAATAACCTAAGGTATTGTTTACGCATGGAACTCTCAGCTTTCTTCAATAGAGAAAAATCTGGATTTCCATTCCGATGGGATTCTTTGTATGCTTCAAGTGAAGCTTGATAGATGTTGTTTATAGATTCAATAATCTCCTGATTCTTTCTGTTTTTCCTTACCTGAGCCATACGATTAAGTGCGCTCATAGCAATCATGAATGAGGTTTTGAGAATTATATAAGGTTCAGCTCGTTTCACTTGAAAAGATCGATTCATTTCTGTATCAATGATTTCAGCTTTACTTAGATTATCCATCAAAACTCATCTCCCTTTATTCAAGTGTGATGAAACGATTTACTCTATCAATAGCCTAAGGAGGTTTATATATAAATTAGTTCTTTGATTATAACCTTGTCGAGTTAAATCTGATTAAATAATAAGTAGATTAATTAAAATTTAAATAATTAAGTAATATTAATTTTATTTAATCATAGTTTAATTATTTATACTATATTCAGTTCTAAATAGGAGTATATTAGTTTATATAAGATAATGATGAAATAATATTGTTGCAAAACTATTATTGCAACATTGATTTCGATCATAGTTTAATTACTTATACGGGGGTAAAATCTCATGGCAAAAAAAGGTGTTATCACTTCTGTTACTGTTCCTATAGATTATTCTATCTTAGGTAAGTATGAATTGAGGAGATTAACACAAATAGTCAAGAGAGATACTCATGTAATTAATAAATATCTAGGCATAATTCAATATCATCAAAAATATCTAATGCAATTCAAAAAAGGTCAATATTCTGGAAAATTGGATGAATTAACCCTTTCAACACGTCATGGTAGGAAACCTCAGCACGATTTGAAAAGCAAATTCCCTCGAATTTCTCACAATGAATTAGCAGAATGTAGAGACGGAGCCTTAGGTTTGTTCAAGAGTTATCTTGAATTATCCAAAGACGATGGCAATGTTTATACTGGTTTTCCAAAGATTAGCAATCTAACAGGAAGACAGATTAACTCACGACGTTGGAAATTTGATACAAAAAACCGTACTATAACAATTATGGATAGTATGGATAGCAATCCAAAAATGATTAAGGCTGGAAATAATGTTACTCGTCACGATTGGATAGCTATTCCGCTTAAATTAAGTCAATATCATTTAGAACAGATGAATCTGGGCAAACTCAGAACTATTCAAATTGTCGCAAGCAATACTCATAATGGTGAGAATCAACTATCTATAAAATTTTCAATTCTGCATGACGTAGATCAATTACCAAAGAAACTGAAAATCAAATCAAAACCTGTTGGAGTCATTGGTGTTGATCTTGGGATAAATATCGATATCACTGCAGCATTAATAACAGGTAAAGGGGTAGTTGACTACAAAACATTCAAAGTTGATGAAGATATCAAAAATTCTATTCGAAAAACAGAAAATACTTTGAAACAATTGCAGAGATCTTCTCAAATAAGACAATTTGATAATTTTGTTGATACTTATGTTGATCGTAGAGACAAGTTAATTCAAGTTCTTACATCAAATATGTTCAATCTCCATCTTGATAAGACGCCCTTACACCAATTATGTGTAATTAAGGACAAATTAATTCAGATTAGAAATCTCTTCAAGTATGAGAGTTTTTCGTCAATTGATCTCAAATCAAAAGCTGAGATAATTCATATCAATAGAATTCCACTTTTGACAAATTTAGAAGGTATACTCAAGAATATCAAATCAATATTTGATGCTAATTATGACAATATGTCAAAAGATGGGAAGAGTGAGTTAAAGAAAATCCCCAAATCAATATACAAATTAATGGATTCTCTAGTAACTATGGGTCTTTTACTTAGTCCTCAAAAATTGTACAATACAGATAGTATCTTTAAGAAATTAAGAGAGATGAAGAATAAAAGAAAGAAGTTATCAATTGATGTTGATAGAAAATTAGCTGTAGAATTCAACAAGTATGTGGAAGAAGTATCCAAAGATTATGATGTTTATATTTCAATTGGAAAGCTCAAGGGAATTAGAAATCGTTCTCGAAGGGGTAATGGAAATAAGTATCTAAGAAAATTAGTACATCGTTGGACATTCTATAGAATTACCAATATGATTGAATTGAAAATGGCTAAGCTTGGTTTGAAAAAACGAGTATTAGTTATTTCAGAAGCCTGGACATCAAAAACCTGCT
>JAAFKL010000187.1 GCA_021399405.1 Candidatus Heimdallarchaeota archaeon
AGGTTAGAGTCTTACTTACTAAAGTTGTAATCACGGAGGTGATGGTTTGATCTAGCAATCACACTAGTGATTCACTTACGATCCTCTTAGCTGATTTTAAAGGCCTTCACCCTGATATGTACCCGAATAGCCTGCTTCAAGCTTCTTAGTTAGTGAGATAAAGATAATTTGAGCAATTCGTGAATTTTGTTGAATATTTATAGAATTAAATACTGTGAGTAATCCCATCCCCTTACCCTTATACCCTGGATCCCAAACTGCAGAGTGAAGTGTGGCTCCTAATCTCATTAATGATGATCTCGGGAGTGTTAATCCTGCTGCAAATAATGGTACATGTACACTTTCATTATATCGGATTATATATCCTCCCGGTGGGAGATTGTAATTTCCACTACCATCAAGTTCTACCTCCTCAACATCTGGTAGCACACGATTCTTGTTATCTACACTAAGCAACCCAATGCCAACAAATTTTTCAATTCTCTTAACAGTAAGATCAATACCTGCTTGTTGTATTTGTTTTGAAGGATCTAGCATTCCTTTGATTGCTTCAGGTAATTCACTTGGTACAATGATGCCCATATTTGCATTTGATATAATACTTTAAAAAATTTTGAGCTTGTATCTTAGTAGTTATTTTACTTTAAACTGAACATACTCATTACTAATCTTTCCTTACAATTAGGACACTTACCAGTAACCTTGATCATCTCAGCAATATGTTTGTAATGTCCAGGTTTACCACAAGTTTGACATTGCAAAAATGAATCACCGGAATTGATATTTCTCCTGCATACTATACAATTATCCGATAGAGTTACAGATGCCATCATCAAAGTGTTTTGAATATTTATTTCTCCAGTTGGGCCATTATCTACAGCTTCTTTTGTTTCTGGTACGTCTGCTACAATGGCTACTTCATTAATTTCTTCAATTTGAGGGCTTACTACAACTGCTTCCGGTTTTACCTCTGTGGAAATTTCGGCTGGTGGAGTCACATTAGGACTTTGAGGTGCTATTCCGGCAGCTACTTCAACAGCTATTGCTTCATCGACAAGATCAATTGAGCGTAATAACGCAGCGGCAGTAGCTGGTTGATTCAAGCGATAATAAAATTCATTCACAAGGTTTCTAGTTACCATTTGTACCTGATCTGGGGAGTTAATCTGCACAATTTTGATTGCTTCCTCAGCACCGATTGGGCCTTTCATTGCTTTCATTTTTGCAGCTGAGTATACTTGTCCACCTCTGAGATATAATTGAGAGGCTTCATCGTAATTATTCATTTGTTCTTGTCTTTTTGCTGATTTAATAAATGAAGTATTAGTTCGGCTTGACTCTTTTCTTGAATCCTTAGGTGTATTCCTGCCTGTCGGTCGTACTGAGTATGGATCACTTAGATTTGATTGCCTCCTTTGTCGCCTTGCATGCTTCTTTTTATCCGAAGAATCGCTTTTGAACAGCTTGTAGAGAACAATTCCAATAATTAATAGAACCCAAAATGTGTTTGCCAACCAAAATTCACCTTTTTTCCAATATTCTAAGGGCTATTCGCCTATTTAAGCTAATTGAAATTTGACGGATAAAAAATTATGTTGTTGTAAAAAGATAAAATATCAATTATCTCTATAGGAATTAAGATTTGGTGAATATTTGATTATAGGTTAATATTGCTCAGATTATGTGACGACACATTCGTTACATTCTTGATAAACCTCAAATCTCTGGCGTTTGATATTCCCACCAATTTCGTTTGATATCTGTGACCAAAGTGTTTCAATGTTGTTTGAATGATGATCAGTTATACTGCCACAATTTGGACATATAATATTGATATGCAGTGCAGTATTAATATCGTAGCGTGTAGGACCAGTACCATAATTCAATTCATGGATAACGCCTATCTCTGACAACATTGACAAGGTCTTATAGACCGTCCCTTTACTTATTGTTGGTAAATCTTTTTTGATATCTGCAAATATTATATCCGCAGATGGATGACTTTCATTATTTGATAGGTATCTGAATATTGCAAATCTTTGCGGAGTGACCTTAAATCCTTTTTGATGAAGTAATGATACCAACTCTTCATCTGATTTATGCATTATCTAAATTGTTTATTACATTTTTCCACTTTTATCTATAGCTATTCGGAAACAAAAATTGATAATTATTTCAATTATTATTTAGGATATATTCTTAGAACATAATATTTACTTATTGATAATAAATGATAAATAATAATGAATCTTGATTAGATAAATCAGAGTTGATTATTATGTCGAACAAAGACACAAAAACAGCGGCAACATCATTAGGCACTCAAAACAGAGATTGGTGGCCTAATCAGCTTAATCTAGACATTCTCCGCCAGCACGATTCTAAATCAAACCCACTTGGAGATTTTAATTATCGTGAAGCAGTTAAAACACTTGATCTTGATTCTGTAAAAACAGATCTCAAGAAAGTAATGACTGACAGTCAGGACTGGTGGCCTGCCGACTACGGACATTATGGTCCATTTTTTATTCGTATGACATGGCATGCTGCAGGAACATATCGTACCTACGACGGTCGAGGTGGTGCAGGTACAGGTGCACAGCGTTTCGCACCGTTGGGTTCATGGCCTGATAACGTGAATCTTGACAAAGCACGTAGGCTACTATGGCCAGTTAAAAAAAAGTATGGTAACAAACTAAGTTGGGCAGATCTACTAGTTCTAGCTGGAAATGTCGCAATTCAAGATATGGGGAGCCCCAATCATGGGGTCGCACTCGGTCGTGAAGACATTTGGCACCCTGAGAAAGATATTTACTGGGGTGCAGAAGATGAATGGCTAGGAGACAATCGTTATGGTGATACAAGACAAGACCTTGAAAACCCACTAGCTGCAGTTCAAATGGGATTGATATATGTTAACCCAGAAGGTCCAAATGGTAACCCCGACCCGCTACTGTCTGCACAAGATGTTAGGGAGACTTTTGCTAGAATGGCTATGAACGATGAAGAAACTTTTGCCCTTGTTGCAGGTGGACATACATTTGGTAAAGCTCATGGAAATGCGCCTGCAGACGCAGTTGGACCAGAACCAGAGGCAGCACCAATTGAAACGCAGGGATTAGGTTGGGCAAGCAGCCATGCTTCAGGTAAAGGAGTAGATACTATGGGTAGTGGCATTGAAGGTCCTTGGACAACCAATCCTATTAAGTGGGATATGGGTTACTTGAAAGTGCTCTACGAATATGATTGGGAACTTACTAGAAGCGCAGCCGGTGCACATATCTGGTGGGCTGTAGGTATTGAAAAAGAACATATGGCACCTGAAGTAGATGGCAGTGGCAAAAAAGTTAATCTGATGATGACTACAGCTGATATGGCTCTGAAAAGAGATCCAATATATCGTGAGATTGGTGAAAGATTTATGAAAGATCCAGATGCATTTGGTGAAGCATGGGCTCGTGCATGGTTCAAATTAATTCATCGTGATATGGGTCCAAAGTCAAACTACGTAGCAGGTGATTTCAAGGATGTTGAATATGTATGGCAAGATCCA
>JAAFKL010000188.1 GCA_021399405.1 Candidatus Heimdallarchaeota archaeon
CTTGAAGCTCTGCAAGTAGTAATGCTCCATCTTCTGGATCAGTACCTGCGGCAATCATGTTTTCAGCTGCATAGGCGAAGGCATATACTGCATCATATGCGAATGTTGCATATGTGTTGGGCTCTCTGTCACCAGCACCTGAATAATCTGCAGGATCAGCTGCTTCCCAGCTGTCTAGGAAATCTGTGTAGATATCACCAATTCCTCTGTTAGGTCTGGTACCAATCATACCTGTCATGGCATCTTCAACATCTGTTGAACCTTCAAATACTTGTGATTGGGTGGGACCATCAGTTCCAACCCAAACATATCCGTTATCTGCAGTAATACCAACTGATGCTGCTTGTGAGAAAACAGTGACTGCATCAGCTACGATCATGTTTATAACGATGACCTTGGCACCGGAATCAACAATTGCTTGTAGTTTCACCTTGACATCTGATTCTCCAGGAGTAAATTCCTGGGGGGATAGTACCTCAATTCCGAGATCTGCTGCGGCAGCCTTGAAGACATCCATACCACCTTGTCCGTAATCATCATTTGTTGAGAGGGTTGAGACTGTATCCCATCCCATCTCGTTAACAATGTTGGCTATGGCTACACCCTGAACACTGTCTGGGGGTACAACACGGAGGAAGTAGGGGAACTCTGCCTTATCAGAAAGAGTTGGTGATGTGGAGGAGTATGAGATCTGTGGTACTTTTGCAGCCTCAGCTTTTGCAGCTATGGCAGCAGACACACCAGAAGATGCAGCACCTATTAGACCGAATACACCGGCATCAATTAATTCTTGAGCAACAACTGGTCCAACGGCGGAATCAGTTGCTGTGTCACGTACTAAATATTTCAAAGTAGTATCAGCTAGTAATGTAGTATCAGCATTAATTTCTTCAATTGCAATTCTGAATGCTGCCTCTCTCTCAACTCCACCTGCGGCTAGACCACCGGTGAGTGGGAAGAGACCACCAAGTGTCAGCTCGGCTGGAGCTGCAGCACTGGTGATGGTTGGGGTAGCAACCATTGAAAATGCAAATAATAATGCAATGCTGATCATTGCGATTTTTCTTTTCATTGTTCTATTCACCTAATGAAAAAATCGGAAAATAATTCCGATAATCTTTCATTGATTAAGGTTCATAATCTACCATCCTTATAAAAATTATGTTTCAATGATGTGTATTGTCAAAAGAATTCATATTGGGAAAATTCTAGGTTGTCTGGATGTAATTCATTATAATTATCAAATTATATATGAATTCGGATATCAGAATTAAAGCTTGGGTCTTGAAAATCCTTTATATTCTATAGTAACCAAATATCCCAAAACCTTAATTTAAGAAGAGCATATTTTACCTTCTATCTGGTAAACTGTTGACTTAGCGAATTAGTGGAGACTAGGTTCAATTCGTGTGGAGATTCGTACCTTATTTGTAATATTTGGTGGTGATGGGTGAAAATTATGAATTTCTAAGCAATTATTTCGATATAATGAAAATAATTGCGAAAAATTAACCATAAATAAGATATTTCTTGATCAATTGTTATTTGAAATGATAAGATTCCTATTGAAATTATATCTAGGTTGAAAAATGTACTAAACTCAATTCTGGAGACATATCTTTAAAGAATTTTGTAATAATTTTCAATTTGTCTATTTAGAACAGCTCAACATTAATTATATTTGGTATATTAAATATCGTTAAAAGCAAAAAGAAGTAAATAGCTAAAACAGAGGTATATGATTTTTATAACCTGCATCTCATGAAAGACTATGACGTGTGAAAGTCGTAATTTCAAGTGCGATTACGATAGCGAGAGTGAGTGATTAATGAGCGAAATTGTAATAGAGACTAAAAATGTAGAGTCTGGATATGGTAAGCTGCAAATCATTTTTGGAATAGATTTAGTTCTGAGAAAAGGAGAGCTTGTAACCATTATTGGACCCAATGGATCTGGTAAGTCCACTCTTATCAAAACCATAATTGGTCTTGTTCAACCATGGAGTGGCAAAGTAATAATTAATGACGAGTATGATGTCTCTGGGATGAGACCATTTGAGATTGTAAATGCTGGTATTCCTATTAATTATGTTCCCCAGGTTGCCAATGTCTTTCCCACCCTTAGCGTACTAGAGAATTTGAAACTAGGGGCATTACCACGAAAGACAAAAGAGGGGGTAAAAGAAGATTTAGCCCAAATATACGGATTGTTCCCAAGATTGGAGGAAAGGAAGCACCAGAAGGCAGCACTTCTCTCTGGGGGTGAGAGACAAATGCTCGCCCTGGGAAGAGCTCTGATGTCCCGTCCTGAAATACTCATCTTGGATGAACCCACTGCAGCACTCGCACCAGTTCTCGCAGACGAGATCTTTGCAAAGATTGTCGAGCTGCAAAAATTGGGTTTGAGCATCCTTTTAGTTGAACAAAGAGCCACAAGAGCACTTAGTATATCTGATCGTGGTTATGTACTGGTATCTGGCAAGGTTGCATTCCAGGGAGATGCCAAGGATCTGATTGGAAACAAGAAAATTGGTGAGTTATATCTAGGAAAGAGGAGTAGTGATGATGAATGATGGAAAAAGTATCCGAGCCACTAAAGAGATTTCATGAGAAACGGGGAACGGCAGTTACTATAGCAACATTTATATTTGTTTATCTAATTCTGATGACCATACTTACTCTAGTGACAAATATAACCTTCCTGTCACATACAAAAATCGTAATTGTTCGTGCATCGACCTATATACTCATTTCAGTAGGTCTGACAATGACCACAAGAGTGAGAAAATTTGGTAACTTTGCTCAGGCAGAGTTTGTGACCTTCGGACTATACATCGCTGTAGCAATTAATCTAGGCAATTACAGCGGCTGGACTAGATTTATGGGGGCTATTTTTGGACCAACTATATTTGCCCAAATGATTGCTGCTTTTATATTTACAGGTTTATTGGGGGTACTCGGAGAAATTGTCATCTTCGGTCCCTTGATACGGAAGAAAGCTACTAGACTTTCTTTGATGACCGCTTCCATTGGTTTTGGGATTATTATCAGACAGGTCTTGCAGGAGATGTTTAGTGCAGTGCTCCGCAAGAATGAACCTCTCTATCCCGGTTTTTTTGATACAATAGGTGATACCTTTATCGGAAAAATTCCGTTCATAGGTTGGCTCTTTGTAAAAAGCACGACACTTAATCTGGGATCCCTATTTAATCATAAATTCGTAATAATTACGCAAAATGATATGTGGTCAATAATTGTCATGCTCATTACTGTCTATACGCTTAATGTGATTTTTAAGAAAACAACATTGGGTATTTCCATGCGAGCAACCTCTGATGATGCAGATTTGGCTCAGATCACCGGTATCAACACTAACAGGGTGAACTACTGGACATGGTTTATTGCCGGTGGGGTTACTGGTATGGGTGCTCTGTTCAGATTCACAGAGAGTTCCTTCCAACCCGCGAGTGGTTTCCTTCTTCTACTAGTTATATTTGCAGTAGTAGTTCTGGGTGGATTTGATAGTTTTGAGGGCACACTTGTTGCTGGTTTTATTGTGGCATTGGTTGAGAGCTACACTGATATCCTAAACACTAATGTTTTTGCCAAGTTGAACACTAGTAATTCATTTTTTGATGCTATTATCTTCTGGGATCCAGTCGCAGACTGGACTAAGGTTATACCATTTATAATAATTATCGCGGTATTGATTTGGAGACCTAGAGGTCTTATGGGAGTAGTGGATCCCAAGAGCAAGCTATGAGGTGTTAAAATGAGTGAAAAAGAATACAAAAAACTAAAAAGAACATCACCAGGTGAGGTGATCTCTAGCTATGTAAAAATACCCAAATCTGTAAGGGATAATTTTTCTAATAATCAGTCAAAAATACTGGCCAGCCTTTTCGGAGTACCTGTAGTAATTCTATTTTTACTTCCCCTATTTAGTGGACGAATTACAGGTACGGGTTTTTACCTGAATTCCTTAACCCTAGCAGCTCTGTTCGGGGCTATGGCCTTAACCCTCAACCTCGAGGCTGGATTTCTGGGCTTGCCTAATTTTGGTAAAGTCGCATTTATTGCGGTGGGAGGTTATTCCTACGCAATATTTACTGTTGCAAACTATGGTAAGATGAATTATACTTTACTTGTTATCATAGGCTTGATAATTGCTATGGTTGTAACCAGTCTATTCGGTGTATTGCTTACCCTTCCCACCCTCAAACTTAGGGAGGATTACCTGGCAATTGTGACCATCGTAGCAGGTGAGATAGTTCGCAATATTTTCAATAATGAGGCATCTCTGGGTGGATACAATGGATTCAAGGTAAAGAATCCCGTTTACCAGTTATATGATTCAGATCTTATGATGGGAGGCCTTCTCATCAACTGGCTTCACGCCATAATTATAATTGCAATGTTAGCTCTGAGTTATTTAGTATATTATCGTAATGTAAACAAGAAGATCGAGCACCTCCCTCAGGAAAGACAGGAAGTTCAATCAATTGGTAAGGCCACAAACATCTTCTTCATACTAGGTGCCATTGTTATATATCTCAATTATGCCCAAATTCTATCCTCTGAAGCCATATTTGGTCTGGATATGATGATACTAATTATTGGTGGATTAATGCTCCTCTACAGAGCAGTACCCAAAAAGCCCTCTGGTGAGATTTTCTTCGCAATTGTCGCTGGTTTGACCATCATAAATTATGTAATCGGTCTTTTTGGTAATTATGGTACCAAATTCAAATTCATAGAATGGTATACCCTGATGCTGGCTGTGGGTGGAATGGCAATAACCTTCGTGATCGTGGAAGAACTCTACTACTCCCCCTTCGGGAGAACACTGAAGTCTATACGGGAGGATGAGACAAGTGCAATTTCTGTCGGTAAATCCGTCTTCAATTACAGGTTGCGTGCATTGATGATATCTAGTGCGCTCTCTGGTTTTGCTGGTGCATTGTATGCGATAAATCTAGTGCAAATTAATCCAAACGCCTACATACCAGCACTAACCTTCACTCTCTATATTATGATGATAATTGGGGGTACAGCCAATAACAAGGGTGTAGTATTTGGTGCAATTGTTATCCAGCTATTATATTCTGTGACAAGGGGTACTTTGGTGGCAGATTCTCAATTCTTCAAGGATGCAGGACTTGATCCGAGTAATCTTGGTCTCATTTTTGTTGGTGTGACCCTTATTCTCTTCCTATTGTTCGCACCAGAAGGGATATTCCCTGAGAAACGCTACAATAACCAGAGATACTACGATATGTTGCATTACAATGATGAAGAGAACGCAGCTGACAGTGCCCTCATTGCACAGCTTATCAAACTCTCTGGTACTGAACTGGAGACAGAGGAGTGGATCACAAGTGACTAAAATGGAATATGAACTCAAGGCAGAGAATGTCTATAAATACTTTGGTGGTGTAAAAGCCCTAGATGGAGCCACCGTAATTGTGGAAAAAGGAAAACTCACGAGTTTGATAGGTCCAAATGGATCCGGTAAGAGTACATTCTTCAATGTAATTACAGGATTCCTGGATTTTGATGAAAAAGATGCTTCTATAAAGTTCCAAACTCATGATATTGCTAATGATATTCCAGAGGCTATTGCCAGCAAGGGTATGGTGAGAACCTTCCAACATACCAGGAATTTCCCAAGGATGACTGTACTGGAAAATATGCTAGTATCCCCTCAGAAACAGGCTGGGGAATCGGTTCTCTGGGCATTTCTCGGAAAGGCACTCTGGAAGAGACAGGAAGCAAGAAATGTGGTGAAAGCCATGTCCGTTCTTAAATTCCTAGAGATTGGTCATGTTATCGATCACCTGGCCGAAGAATTGTCAGGTGGACAGCAAAAACTACTTGCAATTGGTAGACTTCTTATGACACAACCTTCTCTCCTTCTGCTAGATGAACCAGTAGCCGGGGTGAATCCCACACTGGCAAATAAAATCTTTGACAGAATAATCGAATTAAAGGACACCAAGAATATTGATGTTCTTTTGATTGAGCATAACATGGATGTGATAATGGCTTTCTCTGATGAGATATTTGTGCTGGCAGATGGCAAAGTGATAGCACAGGGCACTCCAGAAGAAATACAGCAGAATCGACAGGTTCTTGATGCTTATCTTGGAGAGTCACCTGACGAGGCATAATATTTGTAGCATAAATCAAATTATTCAATTCATGAATTAATTAATATATACCTTTTATAAATTTCATCATATTCTGTATAATCTATAACTATGGGATGGTTGTTGCATCCTCCTCCTCTTATCTAAAACCTGAAAGAAAGGTATATACTTTTCTGATGATAAATTTACTCAATGTGTTGTTGGAAATAAATTTTAAATAATACAAGGCACTTAAGATATTAAGAGACTACAATGAAAGAGAAGAAAATATACTCCGTACTTCCGACAAGTAGAAGAGACAAAGCACTTGGTGCATTTATCTTGCAACTTAATTCAAAGGAGATGAGTAGATTATCTCTCAAGTCTGGTAAATTTGCGGTTGTTATGCTAAATGATGAAGATAATATTCTACATATCAAATCCAGTATTGTCAAGGTATTGCTGGATGATAACCTCCAAGATCATGAATGTAGAATTGATCAATCAATACGGAAAAGATTTAAAATCATGGAACGAGATGATCATGGATATTATGGAAAAATTAGTGTATACGAAATTGATTATAGCAATTCACTACAAAATAAAATTCGTGGATATATCATGAGGTTTATCAAATTTATCTCTCTCTATAGTTTGTATCAAATTCTTATCCCAAATAATCCTCGTACACTTCTTCTAAATGTAAGACGGATGCAGAGAGAGGATGTTGAGAAGAAAATTAGCGTGATTCATGAGAAATATGTAAATCTAATGGGGCTTGATTACAGTAAATACATACGAATCAAGGCACCAGTGAAACAGAAAGATAGTTTTAAAATCGGGGAAATAACTACCCGAATTTTTCCAGGAATAGATGAAACTATTGAGATGGAGCAAGTAGATGGGAAGTTTAAAGAAGAACCTTATCCAGACATCGAGAAAATTTATTTGGATCCAGAGAGCAGGTACAAACTAGGTCTTGGAAGACTAGAGTTGCGATTTGAGAAAACATGGCCAATAGTACTTGTTCAACCCGATATTGGCAAGATTATCATAGAGAGAATCCTCTATTTCGTGGTTTCTTTTTTCATTCTAATTAGGCAGTTCATGGGACTGATAGAAACTATTATTCCCATATCAATTGTTCCAAACATTCTTCTGTCCTCGTTGATATCAATTTGGATTATCACTTTTATTGTACATGTGGAAATAAGAAATAAGACCCATTACTAGGGATGTTATGAATAATTAGATATGAAGACCTTAAGTGAGCCGAAATACTCATCATCAAACATCATCATATTGTTATGCCCCGCTCCCCTAATGGCAATTAATTTGGATTCAATTTTAGAGTCAAGACTTTCTTCTATCATTTTTGCCTCTGAGAAAGGAATTAAATCATCATCAACACCATGCA
>JAAFKL010000189.1 GCA_021399405.1 Candidatus Heimdallarchaeota archaeon
ATAATTGAGAATAAGTTTCCACCCTCTCCTTCTTTGGCCTTTTCTAATGCCCAAACAAAGAAGAAAGTACCTATTCCAAATAAAGACGCCCCAGAAATGGTCAGTGCCAGTCTCCGGGATAAAACAAGGGTTAATAGAAGACCTATACCTGCTAATGTCAGACCGAACCCGAGTAGGATTGTTATTTGGTCATCAAGGCTTGCCCATGTTTTGTCATCTGTTAAGTCTCCAAATTGAGTTACATTCATTATTCCAAGAGGAAGGAAAATAAGACCAAATATTAATGTCCAATATCCCTTTCTAGGTTTCTTCTCTTCTTCAATTCCTCGAAGTGAATTAGCAATACCTACTCTAGCAGCCTTTATGGATGGCGAGACAGCAGTGATAATGGATAATACTACTCCAGCAACCCCCGCAGTTATTATTAATCCAATCGATAAACCAGTACTACCTATTGCTACCTGAAAGACTCCTGACAATATGTTCAATATCCAAAGCGAAATAATAAATCCAAGCAATAAACCCATCATTGCTCCAAGAACCCCTACAACCAAGGCTTCTATCATGAATACAAATATTATCGTCGAGACATTAGATCCAAGTGCCCTAAGTACTGCAGTTTGATTTTTACGATCGTCTACGGCCATCGATTGTACGTTAATTATTAGCAATAATGCTACCCCATTGAGCATGATTGCAAATAATGTTAAAACTGAAGATAGTCCTGCTAAACTTTCAAATTGATTATCAACTAAATTAACTCTTTCAGAATAAATCAATAATCCTTGGTAATTTGAATTTAGAGTTGTCTCTAATTCATCAATAACATTATTAATTGTAGGTTTACCTGGAAATGTTTTGGCTTCGATATCGAAATTCTCAAGCTTTCTATCAATGTTTTTAACCACAATTTGAGTCTCTGTTATGAACCTCTTAAATTGGGGGGCTAAATGGCTTTGAATTGTTTCTAAGTTTACATATAGCTGAGAAACTCGAAAAGTTCCAGGTGGGCCTGCACCTACTATTCCACGCCCCTCATCATCATCGTATATGGCTGAAATAGTCAAAGTTATAGTTGTTGCATTTCCGGTACCTGATGGAACGCTTATTAGGATTCCATCACCAAGACCGAGTTCCATATCTTCACTCAAGGTATTTGATATAATTGTATTATTGTTCTCAAGGATCGAAGGTAAATTTATTGAGGTCCCGTCAGTTTGAGAAAAGTCACCAAATCCTTGATCAATCGGATTAATCGCTATTATCCCAACATTCTTCTCGAAAGTCCCTGTAGCTCCTGCGTAGACCGAACCTCTAATTGAAATCCGATTCGAAATTGTTTCTATATTTTGAAGCTCTATATTTCCCGCATCAATAAATTCCTGTATTGACTCAGACACATTATCAGTAAACATACCATTAGGAGATGCTGGCTGAATTATAGTAATATCTTTGTTACCTAGCTCTTCTAGATTTATTTTTGTTACAGTATCAAAGATCCCATCAGCACCTGCTTGAGTACCTATGAAAAGTGCAACTCCCAACGCAATTGCAATTGCAGTAATCAAATTCTTTTGTTTCCTTCTTGCAATAGACTTTATAGCATAAGCAATTGAAAATACCATCTTAGTTATCCTCCAAATTATCTACAACTCGACCATCCATCAGAAATATCTCCCGAGTTGCAAATTTAGCTACTTTTTCATCGTGAGTAACTAAAATAATCGTCATACCAGTCTCCTCATGATATTTTTTGAGCAGCTCCAAAACTACCATACCTGTTACCTCATCTAAATCGCCAGTTGGTTCATCAGCGAACAATATTTTAGGTTGATTTGCTAATGCTCTTGCGATACCCAATCTTTGCATCTGTCCACCACTTAGTAATGCGGGCTTGTGTGTTGCATATTCTCCAATTCCTACATCATCTAGTAATCTTTGAATTCCCCCAACTAGTTCATCCGATAATCCTCCCAGATCAAGGGGTAACTTTGTGTTTTCGAATGCTGTTAAATGCGGTATTAAGGCATAACTTTGAAAGATGAATGAATAGTTCTCCCTACGTAATTTTGATCTTGTTCGATCTTTCATATTAATTATATCTTCACCTAAGAAGAAGACTCCACCTCGCTGAGGAACATCTAATCCTGCCAACATGTTCAGAAGTGTCGTTTTACCTGCTCCACTTGGACCTCTAATGACAATAAATTCACCTTTTTCAACTAAAACATCAACCCCCCTTAAGGCATATATATACGAATTTCCCCTTTTGAACGTTTTAAACAAAGTTTGAGCTTCGACGATGGCATCTGGAGATTTGGGCCAATAGGTTTCACCTTCTAATTCCTCGTATGCTATACCTTCATCCAATGTAGTAAATGAAGGGAGCTGTTGAAATCGGTGAGTCCAAGAGAGTAATCCACCTGATATGACATCCATATCAAGCATAGTCTCCATTAGTTGATTACAATCATCAGTTTCTAACTCTTGATCACCAGTGAGGAGATTACGAAGATCAGATTTGTGATCAACAATGATTTTCATTACACTATCAATATGACCTAGAATTTCATCTCCCAATCCAGGGTGTCTGATTGTAGCCCATTCCTTCATACTTTCTGATGGCAACTCCTTCAAATAATTAAAAGCAACAGTTGCAACCTCATAAACCTTTGAAACTTCACGTTTAAAGAGTTTAAGAACCTCTTGAATTCCTGAAATGACTCCAATAAACGTTTGTAATGGGATAATTAAATCATCTTGGACACCATTATTTTTCTTAAATGCTTTAGTTAGTGTTACCAGCTGTTTAAATTCTTCAGCTGCTTCTTTTATCAGTTCATTACTAAATGGTAAAAATCTTCGAGCAAAATTGGCGATCAATACTTCATCCACGATATCGACTAAAGCTTCACTATCTTCTGGATAATCTGTAAATTCAGCAACTAACTCTGGTAATATAATTTTATCTCCTTCAAATCCTGGAAGGTCCCATATTATTACTCCACCTTCTGCACCTACCCTCTCTATTTCCGATTCAATCATTTCGAATCTTTTAGTTTTCGCTTCACTGTATTTCAGAATAAGATCTTCTCTACCAATTGCAGTAAGACCTTTTTCATAAATTGCTCCAATTGTTCCCTGTCTTTTCACATATGCATAATGGGCATCATGGATGGAATCTGCATATTCCTTGAGTAACTTCCCTACTTCTTCTTCAGCCTCAATCCTCTTTTCTCTAGATGGTAATTTATGGAGTTCAACTTCTGTTACAACAAAAGTATTCAGCTGATTCTTTTTTGGATTCTTACCTTTCAATTTCTTCTTGTAAACCTTAGTTATTTTTTTCCATGTCTTCTCGAGTTGTTCTACATTATTCCAATCAACTAATGTCGCAACCATGAAAGTTCCTTTTTCAGACATTATGCTGCAACCTCCTCATCACTGAACACAATACCATTTTCGATTCTAATTATCCGATCGCACTGATTTGCAATTCTGCTTGAGTGCGTAACAATTATCACGGCCATACCCTGATTCTCCTCTTGCATTCGCCTAAATAATGCCATTATGTCATCAGATGTAGCAATATCTAGATCTCCTGTGGGTTCATCAGCTAGGATTATTCTAGGACTGGTCACGAGTGTTCGTGCAATAGCTACTTTTTGTTGTTCACCACCACTTAAATTTCCAGGAATATCATTAAATCTATCTCCTAGACCAACTTCTTGTAACAGCATCTCTGCCTTTGTTTTCGCTTCATTAGGTTCCAAATTTTGAAGTAATAATGGTAAAGACACATTTTCCACTGATGTTTGATCTTCAAATAAATTGAATAATTGGAAAATGTAACCCACATTATCTCTTCTGAAATTAGTAAGTGTGTTGTCGTCCATATCAATAATTGAATTCCCTTCAATAGAGATGGTTCCATCTGATGTTTCATCCAATCCCCCAATTAAATTGAGAAGAGTTGTCTTTCCACAACCAGAAGGGCCCATGATTGCCGTCATTTGTCCCGGTGGGATGTTAAAATCAATTCCTTTTAGAACATAAACCTCATTAGTTTGTCCCTCGTTGTATTTTTTATGTATATTGTTTACAGATAGCACTGCAGTTTGACTCAATCGACTGTTTCCTCCATACTAATTATCATATATATAGTATTACTGCGTTAAATTGAGGCTTTAAAAAATATTATGAGAGATAGATGATTTCTAATATGTGGATCGCATTAATTTATCCCAAATAATAGCAATTTAAATCGCAACAGAATTAATCATCAAAATAGAAAATTCCTCAAATTTTAATCATCCATTTTATTGATTCGAGCTTGAATTCGATTTTCTAATTGATTTACCCGTACTAAGGCCTCCAGAAGCATACAAAAACTAGCCACAGCATGAGTGTCTGGCCATGGGAAAGTTGATGCAGGAGCAGATAATTTATGAGCGGTAATCCAGAGTTCTTTGTAGTCCTCCCTCTTAATGCCCTGACCATACCTCCTCAATAACCTTTCACGTATCTCTAATAATCTCATTCGATAGGTTTTTTGTGTTCGTCCCATGGTCTTACATAACCTGAAATGTCTAATAAAAAGATTCTAATATTTCGTAAATATAGATTTAGGTGACCACGATAAAAGTGAAATTAAAAAGGAGAATAAAATTAGTACCACAGTGACCAATAAATCAGAAGCTCAAGATGCAAGACTTGTAACGTCTATGAATGTTGGAAATGTTCTGATTGTCTTAATTTTTAGTCTTTCATTAATTCTGGAATGGTTTCCAATATGGATCGCTATAATATCATCATTACTTATTTGGTTGGTATTTGGTAATATTCTAACTGATGTTGCGAATAAATGGAAACAAAAAGTGACATTAGTTGAGAAAGGAGGGACCCTTCATCAATATTGTGCAAGTTGTGGACTAAGATTCAGCTCAGATAAGACTCAGTGTCCAAAATGCGGAACATTACATTAGGAGAAGTAATAACTTAATTTTTCTTGACTAGTTATCTGTGTCATGATTTCATCGAAACATATCAAATCACAATAATTTTAATGATTATTTTATAAAATAATGCAAAATTATCAAATAAAGTGTTAACTTATGAGTTTATTAAGAAAAAAATTTGGTAAGTATTCGCTAGGAATTTGGATGACGTATGTTGGCTTGGCTATACTTCTTTTTATTGGAATGACTGGTCAAGCGTATTCACTATTAGATTGGGATGGTGCTGTAGATCAAGGGGTACAGAATGAGCGGTTTTCAGGCGATATAGAAGAAAGCACATGGGCAGAAGTTAGTAAAAGTGAGGCAAAAGCCGATATGATTTGGTTTTTACCAATATTGATTGTTGCTTCATTTGGTATAATTCGAAGTAAATTGTATGGGTTCATAGCAGCGATGATGGGATTTGCAATCGGGATTTATTTTTCTATCATGTTCGCGTTTTCCCGATGGGACACCTATCGTGGAACAGTATATCAAGCATTAATTTTGTTCACAATACCTTCGATACTCGGGATTATTGGCTTATGGGCGAATCGCGATAATTTTGAAGGAATATCAATTAAGAGTAATCCGGCTTAATCTAGGAGTGAATAGAAATGATAGAACCTACCCAAATTACCTGGATTTTAATTATTTTTGGCTTCGTGATCCATCTCCCCTTACTCTATGCACAAATATTAATGGCCAAAGATCCGAACAGCCAGAAAACAAAGGATTTACTAATCGCTCCTGGACAAGACTGGCGAGATCTGTCAAATAAGGAATTCTCATTGGGATTTGCATGGGGGGACCTCATGGTTTATTTTCCAATCTTTTTAATTGGAACTATTGGTGTGTCAATGGGGACC
>JAAFKL010000190.1 GCA_021399405.1 Candidatus Heimdallarchaeota archaeon
GTAATAATATTATCATTATCACTTATGAGGTAGAAAGGAGTAATATCGGTATCAGACAAATCTTACACCCCAATTAGTATTAACGTGGATTGCAGAAGAATCTGAGAAACGATATAAGTTAAAGATATAATTTGTGATGAATACTTCAAAGTCCCTTTAAATTCCGTATATGCAATTATGCTATCCGAAATAATGAATAATACGACTCCCAATAGAGCAACAGTTGATGTCATTATTCCAAATTTATTTTCAAGAGCAAAACTGGAAATTGTCATCAAGAGGGTAGCCAGAATTAATGCATAAATTAATGTCCCCACTAGTAATACCTTTGCTAAAGAAGGCGTATAGACTGCAAACTTGTAAATTATGATTAAGAAGAATATTCCAATCAATATTTGCCACATACGAACTCCTTGGTCGAGAAATTGGAGAAACACAATTATATATAAAATGTGAGCCATCCCAAATCCAATGGTTCCGTTAATTATGCGACTTTCAACTATTTTGATTTTCCTTGCCATAAACAGATCTCCTAGGAAAGAAAATAGCAATGCAATTAGAAATAAAATATATTTCAATTCTGAGATTACAATAAGGTGGTAAGTTATACTTCCGAATATAGTTAACAATACACTCAACAGAAAATAATCCTTGTTAGAGGTTTTCAAATTGATGCCTAGAGCTCCAAGCGAGATCAGATAAAAAATGTATGTGATGATTACTCCTGTCTCCATACTATCGCTCCTATACGACTATCCAAAGTAGTAAATAGCTTAACAATGCCAAAGTAACTGGAATTGGCAATCCTGGAAGTGGACTAATAGATTGTAAAAGTTTAATTGTTAAAAGTAATCCAATAAAGATTGATGTAAATGTCACAATGACTCCTGCCAAACCCCAAATCATCAGTGATCTATACATTAGTGCTGAGAAAAAGAAAAGATCTCCCAATCCTGTCATCACACTGTATTGGGTTGAAATATATACAGGAGTTCCTTCGTCACATATTTGCTCAATAATCGCTTTTTGAAACATCGGATCTTTCTCTTCTATTATATTATGAACTTTAGTTGGTTTACCAACTAATCTAGTGAGGGGTCCACGGAAAACATTCCAAATGTCATAAATGATGAGTATGATGGAAATAGCGATAAGAGAACCTAGATCCAAATAAAGTGCGATCATTCTTCCAGCGAGAAGGCCCGCAACTAGCAATCCTAAATTACGTGTCGAGATATCATATTTACCCAGAAGAAACACAAACATAAATCTGATTCCGAGAATTAACAACAAAATTGCGGTTATCAATAGATTAAATTGCCTTACATTTGATATTGGATCCTCCTCAAGGGCAAAATAAAAAATTTCAATGATTGAACTCACATAAATAAATGACAATGAAAAACCAAATAAAACTTTAAGCCCACTTTTTCTAAATTTGACGAGAAGTATGTAAAAAATCAGTGTAGATAGCGATAGCATGATCAAAAACTCAAGTAGAAATTGATTACTCAATTCTATTACACCATCAGTTGATTCTAAATCTAAACCTTGAGTGTCGTTATCTAGTATAAGTCCATTTCCAAGTGAAAAGAACAAAAATAAATTCCCCACAAAGAGATAAAAATAAGGATAAGAAATGTTGAAAACCCATTTAATGTTATTTTTCAATCTATTTTACCTGTATCTCATTGGGAATTAAATTCTTTGATGGCTGTAAACCCATAATGACTATGTTTTTTGTAGAGGTTAAAATCACTCTAAGATCTGTCAACCTTTTTAATTTTGCAAAATTAAATTCTCTGATAAATTCTTTTAAGAATTACTTTCCCATATTTATCTAGGTGATATTATTAACAAAGCTTTGTATTTTTATTTAGTGATTATAGCTTTGTATGCTATCGAATTAGCTTTAATTCTCATCATATCTGGATTATTCTTCTTTCCGGCAACTCAAATCGAATCTTTTCTAATAATTGTGGTTATTTTACCTTTGATTTGGCCAGTGGGTATCCCCTATTTATTTGCTTATCCTGGATTTCGATTGATACTCATTCCGTTTATTATCCTTAATTTCTACATTGCCTGGTATCTGGTAGATAAGAAGGTAACACTACAGAAAATATCTACGCAAAACACGTAGGAGATTGTATCAAGACAATGAGTGATCTAAAAATACTTGACAAGATTTTAGCTGAAATTCGATTAATCGATGGTATTTTTGGACGGATTGACAAAGACTTCATTTACAGCATGCGAAACGGAAGGATCACATTTTTAAACCTCTCCAATCATAATCTTTCTCACTTACCGAGCTCAATCGCCAAATTAACTGGATTGGAACAGTTATATCTGGCTAATAATCGCATCGCAAAAATCCCTAAGTCAATTGGAGAATTGAAAAATTTAGTAAATCTGTCAGTTTGGAAAAATTACATTACCTTTATACCACCTGAAATTGGTAAATTGGTAAATCTCAAGTATTTAGATCTTGGAAATAATATGATCTCAAATATCCCTGAGACAATAGGAAATTTAGAAAACTTGATCAAACTCAATTTAGAAAATAATCTGATAAATACCCTTCCTAAATCAACTTTAAAGTTAAGAAATTTGCAAGCTCTATTTATTTATCAGAATAAATTGAATTTGAATGATAAAATGAATCAATATGTGATTAGTAAATTAAAAGATAGAAATATCCATGTACTTATTAATTTGCAAAAGTAATTTTCTGTTTGTTTGTTAGTACACCATCTCTATGGGTAAATCCAATTAGTCTTTCAATAATACCTCTTTAATTATAAAGTTTATAAAGCTAATACTTTATTAAAAATTATTACTAATGGAAATTAGAACTAATCACAGGTGATCAACATAGAGATTAACATATTAAAAAATAAAAAATCAATAATTCTAATAACCATTATTTCATTTTTACTTACCATTATTAATGCAAATGCTCATTCTGAAGGTGCAGCACCAGTTGGGGATGACCTTGACACTGGTTCAGAATTTAATTCACTATCACTGGTTTTTGTTTCTGTGGGTGTTTTTATTTTCATGCTAATTGTTGCTTCTGCTATTTGGTTATTGAAGAGAGATCAAGTGGTACTGGATAACCCAGAAACATATGGTGATAAAATCAATTCATTTGGTAGAAATGCAAGATTATACATACTTCATGTTCAAGGTATGTCATTAACTTACGGCGTTAGAACCATTATCTATGCATTTTATATCCTTTACATATTTAGAAATGGTGTTGACTTTCTTGGCAATCATTTTGGAACGATATACTTCATTGCTATCCTTTTTGCAGCAGGGTCAATTGTATCTGGTATTATGGCACCATTCAATGGAATAATTGTCGATCGAATAGGTAAGAAAGCGTCATTTATTGTCGGAGACGCACTCGGAGCCTCAGCGATATTCTCTATCATCTTTTTCCAATCTCCTGAATTTGTTATGTTCGCTCATGTTTTTAGAGCTGCAGTTATGAGTATTCATTCCATTGCCGAGGCTCCTTTCATCTATGAACAATCAACAGAAAAAGAACGAGTACATCTGTTTTCAGTTACTTCAGGGATGTCCACTTTTGCCTCAATGAGTGGAAATCTGATAGCCGGCGTTGTACCACTATTTTTGGCAATTGTATTATTCGGTAATCCTATTGTTTCTGGGAATGATTCTATTTTTGTGTTACAGGTTGCTTTGTTTGTAAGTGTATTATTTTGGTGGTTATCACTACTACCAGCATTTTTCCTTAAAGAAGATCCTGAGTTAAAAGCCAAAGCCAAAGAAATGGATGTATCAGCACGATTGACTTTCAGAAATGTTAAACATTGGAGGACAGTAGGTGTTTTCGTTATGTCTTCAATTTTTATCGGATTGGGAGCTTCAATGTTTGTACAATTTTTTGAAATATTTTTCTTACTAAAATTCGATGCCAATCCTGCCCAGATATCAATTGTCTTTGCGATAGGGTCTTTATTCGTTGCTATTGGAAATATATTTTCACCAATTTTAGCAGAACGCTATGGTAAGGTGAATATGATTGTTGGCACTCGATTGATCAGTGTGATTTTCATGATGATGATGCCATTTGCACCATTTCTATTCCTAGCAGGTTTCTTCTATCTTTCTCGTGGATTATTCATGAATGCTACTGGACCTACAGAATCTGCCCTTGCGATGGAAACTGTGGATGATGAAGAGAGAACTACAATGGAGGCACTTAGACAATCCGGAGGTTCAATCTTTTCAGCAATTGGTTTTCTCGTTGGTGGTTTTTATTTTGACCAACAGAAATTTTTAGAACCTTTCATGTTCGCATCTTTGCTCTACCTAATATCAATTCTCATCTTTTGGCTACATTTCAAGGGTGAAGGTCCCGTTCATCTAAAAGGCAGTCAAGCTGGAAATCCTGTCATAGGTTCATAATGTTCTGAATTCTTCTTAACGTGATATACAAGATTCATAACATGGTAGATCAATTTTTTAAACCCAGAAAAATAAACTAAATAACTATCTAATCAATCCCAAATACAAGTGAGATGGAATCAAGAAGCAAATAAAAAAATTTCAATTATATTGAAAATATGGTTTATTGTTTTAGTTCTCCTATTTTCTTCGATTACGGCTGTTCAAACTATCCATTACCTCAACTTAAAAAATTATGACTCAGAAACCTTATTCGAGTTAAATGAAACTAATATGACTGGCTATGATGAAGCTATTGAATTCAACCATACATTCAATTTTGGTTCATATCTACATTCTGATTTATTTGATAATTATAGATACGAATTTTATAATATAACAAATAACATGACATTGAATGTTCAAGTAGATGAGGTAGTAGTAATTCGAACATTAATCTCAACAAATGAGACATACAATTTCACATTCTTCAAAAAATTAAACCCATCTCAGCTTGAAATTGATGTTTTCTCTTCGAGGACAGCAGAATTTTTGCAATTTAATTTGCGAATAGTTCAGTTAACAAATTCTCAAGAAGTGGCAAAATTTGGCTATGAATTTTTTGAATACGTGATCAGTGAAATATTTGTGCTAGTACTTGTATTTCATTGGCTAAATGAAAAATCATGGATAAGAAATTTAATAACTCAAGCCCTTACTAATTCAATCTTAACACTGTTATTGTTTAGATTAATAACTTAATAGCGCTTAAATGATGTTGTGCAAGTGTTTGAGGTCTTTGGTATCCAAAAATCAATAACAAATAATATTCTAAATAAATTCACGTTCAAATTCTAATTTGCCATTTTCTGATCTGAACCTCATGATTTGGACGTTTGAAACTGTTGGTATTTCAATTTTTAATAAATATTGAAAGAGCACTCGCAATACTCCACCATGAGTGAAAACAGCTATTTTAGAAAATTTTTCTAACGTAGCCTGTTGTATTATCTCTTCAATAGTATTTGAAACTCTTGTAAAAAATTCAACTCGACTTTCTCCACCATGATCTTTAAAATTGGGTTCATTTACCATTTTATCCCAAACTTTCCAATTTTCTTCAGTAAAATCATTGAAACTAGTTTGTTGAAGTCTTCCAAAATTCATTTCTTGGAGTCCATCCATCTTAATTATTGGATTATTGAAATTCTCAAATGTTGAAATCTCAGCTGTATTATATGCTCTATCCAAGGTTGATGAAAAAATCCCATCATATGGGAAATCCAACTTAGCTCTCAATTGTTTTGCTTGTGATCTACCTAAGGATGAAAGAGGTGAATTAAATTGACCTTGCAACATCCTAATAACGTTTCCTTCACTCTGTGCATGTCGAATAATGTCAATTATCAATACAATGAATTTTTATTCAAACTTTAAATTTTGAAGGTTCACAACAAAATAATATGTTTCAAAACGCTTAGTTAATTCTAGATTTTATCAGAAGGGTAAATTATCTAGGATCTCTAATGAAAATAAACCGACTGATTCTTGATCAGGCACCATGTAAAACACTGAGGATACGTCTAGGTTAGATACAATGATATCTGCATCTAGCGGCTTATCACCTGAGAGCAATCTTGTCTCATCAAGTGCAATTCCGATAATATCAATTAACGCTACATTTTCCATTATAGTTTTCAATGAATCTTTTATTAGCTTCTCCTCAATGATTAGAGATATATTGGAATTTAGATCTTTGATAACATTTAGATCATTTCCAATAATCACATTAAACTTATCAAGGCATATCTCTAATCTGTCTTCCTTTGAAATAATTGAGAATTTGCCTATTTCATCAAAATCGAGAAAAGAAGACCCTGTTTTGATAAAGAATTCTTTCCATATACGATCATTCGAGATTATCAGTAGAGTATGCAACTTTGCATGATTTTGTCTGATTTTATTTGCTACCGTGACCGTATAATGATCAACAATTGTATCAATTTTAGGAATAGTGAGATATTTTCTAACTTCGCCATTTGCATCAACATCTATGATCATTGTATGACCTGGATGTGAAAGGCTGAGTTGAATAACTCCTGATCTTCCCATTGTTGGTGATGGAACTCCACCTTCGGTAATCTCTATTGATGGTTCCTCAATCTCAATGGTATTTGTGATCTTACAATCCTTGAGTGGGCATTTGGTGGTGATGCGCACAGAAAACAAATCAAAACTTTTCATTATAATAAATTACCTAAAAGAAAATCAATAAATCAAAGCTTCTCGATCAAGATCTAGTCCTTGTGCTAGAAAGACACAAAACGCCATGTAGTCACAACCTCATTCAATTTATTATGTTAAATTAGAATCAAATCATATATTTTATTACAAGAACTTTTTACAAAGCATATTCATTTAGGAAATGTAAAGTGAATCAAATTATTTCAGCCAAATTTGCTCATTAAATATCCCTTTTTGAGGAATAATTTCTGTTATCGCATTAAGAAAGAACCCACTAAAGCTTCTGATTCGATCTGATGGCAAAGAATTAAAGTAGCAGTAATTTAAATATTCATATAGTAATGGCGGAAGATGCAACTTTCAGTAGTAACGAAACTGAACTATACCTCGGGAGTGCACCTTCAGAACAGGACCAAGATATCATTCCATCATTCACTGCAAGTGGATTTGTGCCATTGGGTTGGTTTTTCTTTTTCAAACCTGATGATATTTTAAATCGAGAAAGTGTGAATCCTAAAAGTTGGCAAGGATTGATATCTGAAGATACCAACTTCACAGAAGTTGGAGCAGATTCTGTCGATCAATATATGAAAGAACCAATTATGTTGAAAACGACATTACCAGAAGCAAAAGCAAGGCTTACCGAATTTAAAGAAGCTTTCCAGTCTCTACCTTATATATGGTCATATTTTAGAATAATTGGTATCCTTGATAATCAACTTGAGAAAATAATTACTGAACTTGAAGAGAATTTTGTTGTTACGCCCGTCAGAAAAGTAACTCCCGAATTTGACAAGCCTAGATCTCAAGTCAAAGTAAAAGCAGAAAAATCTAGTACCCAGAAAATTGAAGCAAAACCTGTCAGTGCAGATTTAGATAATCCGTTCGCTGAATTGGAAGATTTTGGTCTAGACACAAAACCAGATGCTGGAGATGATGATATACTATTGGGATTAGATTCAGATCTCATATCTGCTTTGGAAGCTGCTACAGAATTTGACAGAATGCAAGAAGAAATTAAGGTTGAACAGCAGTTTGAGGATGATCTAGAAGACCCCAATGTATTGCCAATTATCATTAATTTTGATAAAATTTCGGGAAAATCAAATGGCTACAGGATAGGTAAAGTCCCAGTTATACTTGAAAGACTCCTACATCATGCAAAACGGGAGGGAAAAATGACTAGGATTATGCAAGATTATCTTCAAGATATTTTTCGAGAATTATCAATAGATTGGCGTATTACAGGATTATTAGCAGAAGATTTTGTCCAAAGTGATCCCTCTACGCTTTCTTACCAACTTATTGGTAGTCCAAGTCCATTCGTAATAATTCGTGAATCTTTTGATTTAAGATACTGGACCACTGAGGCTCTTCAATCGGGGGATGAGCGGTTAATGTATACCTTAGCCATGCTTCCCAGTGAAGAAATACATAGAGCAATACGAGATGGGCGATTAAATGAGATGCAAGATAGAATTGGAAATATTCTTATCACAACTCAATCATATAATCCACCTATGTTATCTTTAGATAATCTAAAAAAACAACCTGTGAATTCAAATATTTGGGGATTTAGGGTTTTAATACAGGATATTAGTGGTGAATATAAAGCTGCAACTATCTTATGTAATGATCCCAACAAATCATGGGAAGATGATTTCAAAGCAAAAGTCAATCTACCTGGTGTATTAATTGATTGGAATGTGGAATATCTTGCCCGATTTTCAGATTTCAGCGATAGCGACAATTACAGAGTTGTGTTGAAAAAGGCAAAAGATATTGAGTTTACATTTCAAGCATTTGTGAGATGGGTTAGAAGACACAATATTCTTTATAGAAATAAATATGGCGTAACCGGTACAATATCTTATCTTAAACAAATAATTATTGACACGGAAGATAAAGAACTAGGTAAATTAGTGTTTGATATTCTTACTAATCTTACGGAATTTGGGATATCACAGGCTACAGAAGTATTATCCGATGATGCTATTGTTCGCAAACTCCCCTGGCTTTATTCAGATGCTTGATTTCTATTTAATTCTTCAATTACCGCTTCTGTAGTAAGGAGTGGAAGAGAACAACTCATACCTTCACAAATAAAAACAGTAGGAACTGAGGTATCATCTCTAGATTCAAGTACATCCCAAAATGGTCTTCCATCTTCCTTATTACCCTTATTCCACCTATAGACCAATCTATGAGGAATATATTCTGAATTGTGAGCGCGATTCAGACTCCCCTCTTCATCATTTACAATAACTAACTCAGTAGGATATCGCAAGTAGTTAGTTAAACTCAGCAAAAGAGTGTTCATAGATCCTGGAAATTCATTCATCCGTTCTACAAAGCTTTCAGCAATTTTCTTTCCCCTTTCCACCAAATCTTCCCTCATCAAATATTTTCCTAATTTGAAAAGGTTCTCGACCATAGCTCCTAATCCCGAACTCATTGAATCATCAGATATTGAAACAACTCTGCCCAATATATTTTCTTCAGTAGGCGAATTGAGAAAATATATTCTTGCTTCCGGGTCATAAAATTTAATTTCCATTAAAGAATGGATATTGTCTGCAATTCTCATATACTCCCAATTATCTGTGTACTCAAAGGCTTGTATCAATGCTGCAATCAAAAAACTATAATCAGGTAAGACGCCTTCAATATCACGTTTAATAAAATCTTCATCACCCTGATAAATTCGTAACACAAAATCAGCTCTCAAATTATTTGTTAAGACAAAATTGAGAGCTCTAATCGCTAAATCTCCAGCTTTTGGGTAATTTAACAATTCAGCAGCAACTAGTAATCCTTTAATCATAAGAGAGTTCCAGGCAGTTATTTGTTTCGTATCAGTTGATGGTGCTACTCTTTTGAATCTATTTTCAAATAAAATTTGACGTATATTATTTAAACTGGAAAATATAGTATCCTCATCTAATTTAAGTTCTTGAGCAATGTCCTGCATGTTTTTAACAATTGATAAAATATTCATTCCTTTGATTTCAGGATGATGTGGGTCCTTGAAATTCCCTTTTTGAGTCAAGCCATACCTTAGTTTGGCGATATCGAATTTATCTTCGAGCAAATCTCGGATTTCATCAAATTGCCAAACGAAAAAAGTACCCTCACGACCTTCACTCTCTGCATTTAGTGCTGAGTAAAATCCTCCTTGTTCACTCACCATTTCCCTTTCGACCCAATTAATGGTGTCTTTGACCACCCAGTTCGCAAATGAATCTTTAGTTATAGCAAATAACTCTGCTCCCAATTGAATTAAGCCTGCATTATCATAAAGCATTTTTTCAAAATGTGGAACCAACCATTGGGAATCAACAGAATATCGAGAAAATCCTCCACCTAATTGATCATACAAGCCTCCTTTTGCCATTTTATGATAAGTAAATCTTGTAAAACCTATTAAATCTGTTAGGTTCTTTGTATGGCCTTCCTGAAGTAGAAACCTAAATACTGATATTCGGGGAAATTTAGGTGCTGTACCAATTCCTCCATCTTTTCCATCAAACCGTCCTCGAATCGAGGTCAGTTCTTTAGTAAATATATCCTCTGAAAGTTCTCCTTTGGAGCGATACATATATTCTCCCAAGGATTTTAAGCCACGAATTAAATTTGTTGCTTGTTTTTCAACGGCCTCTTTATCCTCATTCCAAGCTTTGATAATTTGCTGGTTAATATTCATGAAAGAGACCATCCCGAAAGAGGCTTTTTTGGGAAAATATGTTCCTATGAAAAATGGCGACCCATCTGGATGTGCAAATACTGACAAAGGCCATCCACCACCTCTTCTATTTAACATCTGATACATCTCTTGATATGCTTTGTCAACGTCAGGATGCTCTTCTCTATCAATTTTAATATTGATAAAGTTCTCATTCATAAATTTAGCAGTTGTTTCATCTTCGAAACTCTCTCGAGCCATTACATGGCACCAATGACAGGTTGAATATCCTATACTGATGAAGATTGGACGATTGAGATCTTTCGCTTCTTCAAATGCTTCTTGAGAGTATGGCCACCAATTTACAGGATTATCTTTATGTTGTTGTAGATATGGGGATGACTCTTTACCGAGGAGATTAACCATGATCAACCCGATTTTCCATAGTTTAAGAATTATATTTTAGTTGAAATTGACTAAATATTAAATCATCCGATAAACGTATTCATCATCATGATTACAAGCCATGTTATTTTACATATTCTCTATAATGTCTAATTCATCTATAATTTCATCAGCTGCTAGTTTCGCCAAAAATTTTCCAAATTCATCTGAGTGTAGTGCTTTGTTTGTCCAAAAATCGATATATCTGGAATTTTTAATTAATTTACCAACCGTAATATTTCTATCTGATTCATGGATTTTGTCAGTTGTTGCACCCGCTATAATTACATTAGCATCCAGCTTTGGTAGAAATTCCCAAGCTTTGAATTTCGTTACATGTCTTGCACTGGTCCTTACTTTCCAAGGATCTGCGGCATCAAATGTCGTGATGTACTTTTCTGCTTGTTCTGGGTTTGATTTTCTATCGATTTTAAAAGTTAAAACATGCCATTTCACATATTTTTTTACTAATTTAATCATGAATAGAGGCATGGATAAGAGTAATCTACCTAGTATTGGTGGTAATTTAAAATCTGGATTTGGGCTTATCAATACTGTAAGAAATGGTTTTGAATTAGATTCACTAAGTAAATGGAGTAATGCAGATCCCCCTAATGATGACCCAACACAAATTGATTCTTGAAAATTCAATTCGAGGTTATCTTTTAATGATTGAATGTCAATCGACATTCTTTCAATACCCATTTGTGTGGATTTAGTTCTTTCCAAAATACTTGAATTCTTCTCTCTGGTTTCAATGTAAATCAATTTGGTAAATTCTGAAATAGTTTTAGTGACTTCTATCCAACCTGTGGGTTGTGAAAACCATCCTGGGACCAAAATAATTGGTCGTAATTTATTTTCATCATTCTTTGGTGTACTTGATACAACTAATAGATGTACGCCATCACTCATTTCATGATATCTATAGGTAATAATACAATTTGGATGAAAAAAAAGTTCCCATTTTTTTTGATCAAATTCGTCAGTAATTTGCAATATCTTCAGTTTGATCAGTATACTCAGTAAATATATGTATTTCTAAGCAATTATAGCCTTATTTAATCATACATTATATTCCAAATCCGCCTAACAGTAATATGAGGGAATTATCAATGCTAAGTTTAATAATTATCAAATAAATTTCTAATGTATGAGTATTAAAAATTTGAAATTAATTGATGTGGGGATAATTATTTTTGATGATGTCGATCTACTTGATTTTACAGGACCCAAGGAGGTATTCAATGCTGCAGCTATTCAGGGGAACCTGGATGATATTGACAGTTCAGATAGTTTCTCATCAATGTACAACACAATATCTTTATTCAATGCTAAATTAATTTCTGTATATAATCAGGAATTTATCACCACAGCAGATGGGACCAAAATTATTCCTGATTTTTGTATTGATGATCTCGAAGATGAAAACAATCGATTTCATCCATTTATCTATGTTATACCAGGTGGAAAAGGTGTACACAAAGTCAGAAAAGATAAATCTTTTATTAGTTGGTTGAAATTAAAAGTATCTGAGGCTCATTTGTCATTATCTGTCTGTACTGGTGCATATGCGTTGGCTGAGACTGGATTGCTGGATGATGAAGAATTAGTGACAACTCATTGGAACCATTATCATAAAATTCTAGAGGAATTCCCTAATATTACTTTAGCAAATAATGCAAGATACGTAGATAATGGTACAAATATAATCACTGCTGGTGGCGTTAGCGCTGGGATTGATGGAGCTTTGAAAGTTGTATCTAGACTAGTTTCTGATGAAGTTGCTGAACGGGTTGCAGAGCAAATTGTTTACCCGTGGCTTAATTAGTCTATTCTTGATTCAAGATCATTAATTTGTAGAATGAAATGCAAATACTCAGCAACAATTATGGTGAATAACCGTTATTTTCAAAATACCTTACTAAAAGAGAAATTAGTTGACAAGAAATAATCACTTCATATTCTTTATTGAGGAAGATGAGTACGAAGGTCTGAGAAAAGATAGAATCTTTCGACTACTCAGATCGAGAAGTAGGTATAAAATAAAAGATCATGATTATATCCTTTTTGGATTAAAATCAAAGGAAGGTAATAAATCAATCATAGCAGAGTATGAGACAGTTTCAACTGAAACAATTGGTAATGGAACTAAAATTATGTTAGAACCTATCTACAATGCACCTAAACATCAAGGATTGAAAATGAATGATCTAGTAACGCTTACATTAAGCGAATCTTTGAATTTCAACAAATCAGTGATTAAACTCTCAAAGAAAGATTTTGTATTTCTTTCAGAAAGACTAACTAGATAAGTAATTATCATAATTGATCAAAAAATAATTATAGGAATCTTAAAATATGTTAAGACTATTTGAATACTTGTAAGGAATTAATTTTCCAAGGATGAATAGATTGGTTTCTATAATGTCAGATCCTAAAATATTGCGTAAAGGCACCTTAGACTCTCTTTTGAAGGAGTTAGAAAAACTCCCAACAACTGATAAAAAAGGATATATTGAAGATTGGTTGATCCATTTTGCACCAAACAATCCACTCTTTGAAGAGACCGATGAACCAGATATGGTAAACGGTACAATTTTTGTCAAAGAAAAAGCGAATGATCAATGGCAAAATCTATACCTAGTAGGTGATTCATTTGGATGGGATGATCCACATCACAATTTTAGCAAAATAAAAAATACTAACTGGTGGTATGTCAGCTTTATTAGACCCAAAGGGTCTAAACTCCATTATGTATTGTCGCCGAATGAATTAGGTACATTAATTACTCAATTGGATCGCAAAGAACGTAGGAAAAATTGGTTTTTTGACACAAGAAATAAGCAGAATATTGAAACTACAAACAGAGTGCATTCAATTTCACAATTTCCAGGTTACCAAGAAACAATCCACATAAGCGATTCAATACCCGAATTACGTACAATTAGGCTTCCTCGTCGGTTGGAGGGTAATAGAACAGTAAAAATAGGTACCATTACCAAAGATAATGAAGAACCAAAACAAATGCTGATCCTTCATGATGGTGACGATATGATCCGTTACATGAATGCAACTCAGCAATTACAATATGGTGTGGACAATGGTTTGTGGGACCCAATGCTTGTTATAAGCTTATCAATACTCAAAGAGGAAAGGATAAAAGAATATGGAGGAAAAGGGGGGTACCCCGATTTTCTAGCAGAAACTCTAATTCCCACAATTGAGGAATTGACCTCTTATAATTTTAAACCTGCAGACAGAACGATTGTTGGAACATCGATTGGCGCTTGGGGTGCTTTTGATGTTGTTTGGAAAAGAAATGATGTGATTAAAAACGTCGTTTGTCATTCAAGCCCTTGGTGGTGGTCTGACCAGAATCATAAGTTTTACATTAATCAAGTAGAAAATTCGAAAAAAGAAAATATTGGGAAAATCTATATTGATTGTGGGATTTTCGAAACAGGTCGAAAACCGCTGTCTACATATGATAGTACCAAAGAATTCACCTCGGTCTTGAAAGAGAAGAAGTATAAATTCAAAGCACGTGAACTATTGATGGGTCATCGACATCAAAGTTGGTCATGGGGATTTCCAGGGGCAATAAATTACATATACAATGACGAGATTGAATTCGGTCCCTTACCCGGTAGAGAAATGAATATTGAGGAAAAAAGTGAATAATATCTCTTAAGTTTAACATTAATTGAACTTTAGAATTATTATAAAGCGAATTTTTTTAGTTGTATAACTTTAATCTTGGTACATTGACATCTTCGAACATCCACGATTCATTTGACATGAAAGTAAATTATCTTTCAGAAGAGTTTGGTCTTATAAAACCTGATTTGAATAATTCAGTTTCTGGAATTTTTCCAACTCTTCTGAGTCATCTAAATCTTGATAATAAAGTAGACCCAAAATCACAAGGTTGGGTTGAGAATGCTAATTTTGATACAAAAATTGAAGAAAGTTTTCCGTCAGGTTATGATAATATTGTGATGTTAATTTGCGATGGTGTTGGTGTAGAAAGGTTACAAGCAATCGGTGGGGCTGTTTGGGATAATATCAATTCACAGGGCACAATAGCAACAACAATGTATCCTTCTATGACTTCAACTGTCATGACTTCCTTAACTTATGGACAATATCCTGGCGATCATGGACTTGTAGGTTATAATATTTATAACGAGAATATTGATGCTGTATGGAATTCACTGAACCTTCAATATCTTGATAATGAATATCAACAGAGATTTGTTTTAGAGAATCATGATCTTGATAAATTTGTTACTGGACTCCCTTTAATTGATCAGGTTCAGAACTCTCATCCTGAAGTCAAAGTTTCATTTTTAGGTCCATCTCAATTAGAATCTCCAAGTCTGTTAGATCTAATCAATCGTAAAATCCCGGTCACAACATATGATGAACCAAATGAGATGGGTATGAAATTTGGAGCATTACTCGGAGAGGAAGTCAAACATCATATTATTGCTGTTTATATCGGTTATGCAGATCATTTTGGGCATGTAATGGGCCCGGAAAGTAAAGAATATGCGGAAGCTGTTCACGGTATCAATCAAACAGTTCAGATGATGCAAAATCACCCAAAAGTTGCAAACGGTGGCACTATTATCGGAATGACATCCGATCATGGTCAAGTTCAGGTCGATCATTCTATTTCCAAATGGATGACTCGTTCTGAATGGAGAGATTACAAGGAAAAAGGGATTACGTTAGCTACAAGTGGCAGAGTCATTCATGCATATTGCAAAGATGATCAATTGGATAATTCTAAAATGTTACTGGAGGAGTTTGTTGATGGTAAAGGAATGGTAGTTGATCAAGCAGAATCAATGAATCTTTCCGGTGGTGGTGATAGTTTTAAACATAGATACGCTCAATTTTCAATGCTTACGCAAGATGGTTATTTGTTTGATGTACCAGAAGTTGTTCAATTAGGTGAAGAGATGCGTTTGCATGGTCAACACGGGTCCTTGACTGATAAGGAATTATTTGTCCCTGTCGGAATTTTTGGTGGAAATGGATAAATATCGCACGTATTAATTCGATCGATCGAGACAGGGTGCATAGAAATATTAAATTCATTATTGAAGATAGTTCTCCATAATAAAATATATGATGTTACTTTTTACAAGCATCATATGGAACCATCTTCTTATAGTGAAATTTCAAAGACTTGTATAACCAATTTGGAGTATGTTCTCAACATATTGGAGCGGGTTGACGAAGATCAATTAAATGCCAGTGTTTACCCCAACAAACGATCAATGGGAGAGCTGATAACACATATTCTAAAAGTAAATACGATGCCAGTTTTTCTTGAAGTATTCATGTTTAAATATTATGCAAAATTCGAAATCAAACCCTTAGATGTTTTATGGTATGATTGGAATTTGGAAAAAGGTTTAGCCAAAGAGATTAAAATTGCATCGAAGGCAAAATTATTGAAAAAAGGAAAAAAAGCATTAGAAAAAAGGAAAAAAGTATTTGGAAAATTGAAGGAAAAGCAGCGATTAGCCATTCATCGCTCTGTACAACATATGAGTATACATACGAAGCAACTGAGACAATTGTATGATGAATTAATTAAACCTTAGCAAAACAATTCATCAATAGTATAAGGAAAAATTTTACTCAATAATTGCATAGTCAAGAAAGATATATTATACAATCTTCACATTATTAACTCTGATTTTGCTGTAAGAAATTTCAATTGTTTAAGATGAAAGTTTGCATGGTATTCTGAGAAATATCTAAATTTACGATCTTTCTCCTTATAATTTAAAGATTTGATTTTTTTTAAGTTCTGATTAAATTGTTTTTTGAGTTTGACCAATGATTTACGTTTTGCTTTTCTTATTTTCCCTTTGTTCAGATCCCAATTGTAGTCCCTTGCATCGAGTTTTTGATATTGGGCATTCTTTACTGATTTGAATAAATAAAACCTCTGAACAATTTTAGCCATGAAGAAGGGGAATCCATCAACCATGCCGATATGGTGTAACAACTCTCCTATCGACCTCTTGTTTGGCAAAGGTTGCAAATTTACTTCGTTTTCATTGAGTTTTTCAAATAAATCTGTTAGATATGTATACCTTAACTCTCTGAGTTCAAGTATCTTATCTCTTAATTCCACATTTTTTTTTGCATATCCTAAGTATAATAGTATTCCATTATAATGCAGGTTGTATTCTCATTCCAAGGTGTCGAAATTAAAATGCAGATTGATTTTACTCTCATTGTCTTGCTGATTAATGTTGGATATTTAGCTTACAGAACAATCAACGTTTTTTTTTTAACTCATATCTTAAAAATGATAGATTAATAAGGAGAATATGAGCGAGAAAATGGATTTAAAGCAGGTACTTGCAATGGGACTTGGGGGTACAATTGGTGGAGGAATATTTGCAGCACTCGGAGTTGCAATTAGAGTTGCCGGAAATGGTGCTGTTATTACATTCTTTGTTGCAGGAATTGTAGCATTGCTCTCTGGTTATTCCTATTCACAATTGACCGATCACCTCCAAGAGGAAGGGGGTTCATTCACATTTTTTGAACATTATTTTAAAAACCCAAACATTGCAGGTTTTAGTGGGTGGGTTCTCATTATGGGGTATATTGGGACAATGGCATTGTATGCATATGCCTTCGGAGCTTTTCTCAGTACAGTTATGCCCATTTCTACACCTGAAATATCTCGGATAATCTATTCCGTATTTGTGATTGTACTTTTAGTCATAATTAATTTGCAAGGAACGGCAATATCAGGAACTGCAGA